>JANXSK010000052.1 GCA_025352695.1 Ferruginibacter sp.
TTCATTTTTGTTGTTCATCAAATATAAACAAAAATGAAGATTTATGATTTGAGGAGTTTTTATAATTGGTGGGAGCCCACCGCAGGTGTTGCTTGAACATTGGGTTTTGTGCAAGTACGGCTTGCGGTTGTATCAATCGGCAGTTCTGCATATCCGAGCTTTAATTCGGGCTTGACCAACATCGCCAAACATTGGTTCTAAATATTTATCTTTATCAAAAGCCGGGCAGCGGTTTCGGGCGGAAGGAATTCTAATGCCACACCTGCACAAAGCCCTAACGTTAGCGGCAATTTTTGGCGGCAGCGCTAACCTATAAACAACGGATAGAAACAACAAAAAAAACGAAATTGCAATTATGCGATATTTACCAAACTTAATTCCCGATAAAGCTAAAGTTTTGCCTGACTATTTCAAAGGTGACACTTACGATTTTCAAGAGGACAATTCAACGATAAAAGTTTTCTCTTACATTGGTGCAGTTTGCTTTTTTGTTCTTGCTGTTGCTTTTACCAAGCATCCTTACTTGACTTTGCTTTTCGGTGCGATAGGATTTTTGATTTTGCCACAAGGATATAAATTGATTGAACGAACATTCAAATTTCGGTTCACAACAAAAATAAAATCTACTTTTTGCGGAGCATTGCTAATTGGTTCATTTCCCTTGATACTTAGCTACATTAAACTTGATAAACAAGAAGCACAGCAAGAAAAAATTCAACAAGCGAAAGATCAGCAAGACAAAATTGTAGCGGATAAAAAGGAACAAGTGAGGAAGGACAGTTTAAATTATTTCATTCAACAAAGTTCATCATTAGCTAAAGCAACCAAGACAGATAAAGCACTAAAAAATTTGGACTTGGCATTTGCTCTTGCAACTTCAGGAGGCGAAAGAGAAGAAATTCAGAAAAGTAAACTTGACATTTTAATTCCGCCTGTTCTCACACTTGTTAAGGCAGGGAACTACAAAACTGCATTGCCTAAACTGACCGAGTTAATTAATCAATCGCCAAATAATTCTGACCTGCTTTACAATAGAGCAATCTGTTACAGTAAGATTGGAAAAATGCAAGAAGCCGTTGACA
Source organism: Ferruginibacter sp. (assembly GCA_025352695.1). Classification (GTDB taxonomy): domain Bacteria; phylum Bacteroidota; class Bacteroidia; order Chitinophagales; family Chitinophagaceae; genus Ferruginibacter. The sequence goes on from JANXSK010000052.1 coordinate 1,083, forward strand.
ACTTGAATGCAGCAATTAATCTTGCCGATAAAGATGCGGTAAAGTATAACGACAAAATAAATCCAATCCGAAAACACATAATCGGCTATTTAACCAAATGCTGTGACGGAACAACTTCTTCATCAAGCGGCAGAGGTGCTTGTTCCCGTCATGGTGGAGTTTGCGGTAGCGAAGCGATTTACGATGAAGGCGAAAGAAAATATAAATAACAGACCATGAGCCAAAATTTATTTCAGACAGTTCCGCTTTTTGAAAGAAGTTTCTTTCAACGCATTTTCGGGCAGCACCCAGACGAAAATGCGTTGATTGAATTGAACAATCTTTTTGCAACTAAAAGCATCAAGGAAATTACAGCCGATGAAGTTTCAGAGATTGAAAACAAACTCAACATAAACTTATCCGAAGAGTTTCCACTTAACCTTGAAGAATTTTTTGCGACCTATCTCAACTATTGTGAACGCAACAAAAGTTTGGACAACTCACAGCAAGAAAATTTGAAACGACTGCAATCAGTTTTAAAACTATCTGACGAAACTACTTCACATCTTTATCAAAAAGTTGGCGAAGGCATTTACAGAGAAGCATACGACAAAGCAATTTCAGACGGACACATAACTGATGAAAAAGAAACTGCATTGAAGAATCTTGAAACAGAATTAAAACTTACAGAAGAAATCACAAATCAAATTTCTGATGTTAGTCGCCACAACTACGTAGATATCCTTTTCAAAAAGATTGTTGCTGATGGCAAAATTTCCCCTGATGAATGGATAGAATTGAATGATGCAGCAAAGAATTTGAAGATTGACATGAAGATAGATAACAAAACCAATTCTCAAATTGAACGATTGAAACTTAATTGGCAAATTCAAAACGGAGAACTTCCAATACTTGAAACAGGAATTAGTTTACAGAAAAGCGAAGTGTGTTATTACACCACTCATGTTGATTGGTTGGAGCATCGCACAGTAACACGAAGAATAAATTATGGTGGACCGAGAGTAAGATTTAAAATTGTTAAAGGACTTTATTATAGTGCAGGCAGTGTTGCAGTTCAGCGAGTTACAGCAGACCAAATTCAAGTCATTGACAGCGGAACAGTTTATCTTACAAACAAGCGAGTGATTTTTGTAGGCAACAGAAAAAACTCCAACATCCGTCTTGACAAAATTCTTTCAGTAGTTCCGTATAGCGATGGAGTTGAACTTGAAAAAGACACAGGTAAAAGTCCGACACTACGAATGACAAACGGTGCAGACATTTTAGCAATGATGATAAGCCGACTAATAAACGAATGATGAGTGTTCAATTAAGTAAAACTGCCGCTAATATTATGTCGTATAGCCGAAAGCCCCCGAATTAAAAAAGGATTAAAATAAAACGCAAAAGCCCCGACCAGTGATAGTCGGGGCTTTTGGCTCATACCTTTGTATTCTAACCAAAAACAATAAAAATGCCAGGCACTTCCTTT
>JANXSK010000064.1 GCA_025352695.1 Ferruginibacter sp.
TACTTTCAATAAAATTAGAAGGGGTAAATTATAATCCTATCTTTGCTCTCCGGAAAAAGAGACAAGGGGAAAAGAAAAAAAGGGAGTTTAGCTCAGTTGGTTTAGAGCATCTGCCTTACAAGCAGAGGGTCGGCGGTTCGAACCCGTCAACTCCCACCAAGCCTCACAGAAATGTGGGGCTTTTTTATAAGTATTAGATAAATATTTGAACAATAATAATTTAACTGATTTTCAATTTGTTATGAGTCTAATGCTGTGATGAAGCTGATCAATTTATTATTTTTTACCATCTTTATATGATGATTTTGCTTAAAAAATTTACGCTGTATTCATCTTCTTAAATCGGCTTTTTTTGAGATTTGCAAACAATTTACAAACAAACGCCATCTAATAATTTGCCAACTCGAATTTGAAAACATTTTAAAAGGAAAGTAAAAGAACTAATATGCATTAAAGGTAAACTATTTTCAAAAAAAATGCCGGTAATAATACCGGCAAATATATATTTGAGTTATCACAACCAATCATCTATTCTACGCAATATCTTGCCTCAATCTTTCAAACCGGGAGCCAAATTTCAACTGCTCTATTTTATTTTCCTTGATATATTGTATCACTTCTGTTTTATCAAAATAAACCCTGCCTCTTTGTTTATGAGAAGGTAACCCCCTTTTTATCCAATCAGTCAAAGTTGGCAGTGATACTCTCAGAAACTTTACAATCTCTTTTCGGTTAAGCAGATCTTCCATTTTTTGCTCATCTTTCAATTCCTTTTTTGTAAATTCCTGAAGAAAATCTTTCACAGCTTCTTTTATCCATCTTTTAAAGTCGTTTTCATTCGGAATACATAGTGTCTCCATAAAATCATATTTAAAAAGTCATATTTTCATTTTCCCACTTAGGAATTCCATCCATTTACAATGGCCAGAAATCCTTATCCTATTATTTAACTCAGAACCGAATTATTTGGTTTAGCACTTATGGATCTTCCCAAACGTTTCTTTTTTAGCAGTCCGCTTCCAGATGAGGCATGGCTATCTTTTTCTGATTCGTTAATTTCTGTACTGTCCGTTTGTTTTCTTTTTGCCTGCATCTGTTTTTCCAACCAACGGTTTTGCAAAAATCGATACGCCTCATCTAATGTTATGCCGGTTTGGCCTTCAGAAAAATAAAATCGCTGGCTTACTTCCGACTTGATTTTTAAAGGGCTGATATTGCCAAACAACTCCTGGTATGAAATACCAGCCCAATATTTTAGTTTAAGCCCTATGGCAACTACTTTACCATCTTCTGATTTTTCTAACTCTGAAAGACCTTCTATCACCGATTCAACTTTCTGTTCTTTTTCCCAGCTTGCTTTATCTTCCAAATTGAATTGTTTTTTTGTGACAAAATCGAAAGCATTTTTCCAATCAATTTCTATTATTGATTTTTCCAAGTTAGAGGTATTAATGCCATTTATGGCAGCATCAGTTAAAGGTGTTTCCTTTTGAAGAATAGCATCATAATACGACAAAACATAAATACTTTGCTTGACATCCTTTTCAAAAAATAGTTGAAAGGTTAACTTGTCTTTGGCCTTCTCTATTTTTTGAGAAAGGATAAAATTCTCAGGCTTAAAACTGATTCGCTTTAACAATGAATAGCCTGCATTTTCAAAACCTAACGATTGCAACTGTCCCATTAAAGCTGAAATATTTTCGATATTCATTTTTCTAATTTTAAAATGAAAAATGGGTTTATGGTTCTGTTAAAATACCCCTAAATCCTTTTTACTGCTTTCCCTTTTCTTAGGTAAAAGCGTTTTATCATTTTTCTTTTCTAACCTTTCTTTCTCTGGTTTAGGCTCCTGCTTCAACTCTTTTTTTTTATCATTACTTAGTTCTTCTTTTACCGCTATGCCTCCTTCGGCTTTCCCCATAAATTGGTATTTCTCAATCGACTCTTTTGCTACCAGCTTCATATCGGAATTATATAGATTTACCTTTTTAAACTGAGGGTCGGCTTCAATAAACATTTTATGGCTAATGCCATCTTTTTCAATGGTAACAAATTGCACATTACCTTTTTGAAGCGACTGTATTAAAGCCCTTTCTTTATCTGGTGTTTTCAAATCCGTTATGGGAAATTTCTCAACTGCTGCATTTAAATCAAAGCCATACTTTTCATGAAATTATTTTACTTCAAAATTGTTATTCTTGTCTTTGTTATCAATGCCTTCAACCTACGGGTTAGAAACCCATAGGTTGAAGGCATTGACTAAAGTCATTTAAAGTGTAGGCTGAAGCCTATTGAAACCTTAGACTAGAGTTTATTCCTAACCCAGAATAAAATTCTGGTCACTGTTTGGCCCTTCCTTATGTTGATTCAGGTATTTCTGTATCATCTCATCGGTTATGTTGCCTGTGCTCCATGCACCATACAATATGCCCCATAAATGCCCTCCCCAATAACGCTTCTTCAATTCAGAATATTCCATCAGTATGATCTTTGCACTCCGGCCTATCAGTAGCTTCACTATACCGCTTACGCTTAACTTGGGCGGATAAATCAAATGGAGATGCAGATGATCCTTGCCTACAACACCCTTCAATATCTGGATGTCCAGGCTCTCGCATGTCTAACGGATCAGATCCCTGCACCTTATTTGAATATCCCCTCGTAATACTTCATATCGATACTTTGCACTCCACACTAAATGAACATGTAACTAATGGATACTATGGCTACCTTTTCTGACATTTTGCATCGCATAAAATTAGTTAGATATGTAAAAACTAAAGCCTTGGACTAAAGTCCATAGCTTGAACTACTGTATTGAGACCAGTCAAATGGTTATACCAAGTATATAACAATTTCTATACCGACTTTGACCAAAAAATATTGTTTATGCCGTTCCCTTTAAACGGGCTTTTCACTTCAATCTTCTTAATAGAAGTATTTTCATTTCAATCCCTAACGGAAATGATTATAGACCTAATAAAACTATTCCAATATATCCGATGCTGTACACCCGTTATATTTTCCTTTACGCCTCCGGCAATTAAGCCGGGAGGGCTGCATCGGATTAATATATTGGTCATTGAAATTAGCTCGTGCCTCCCCAAACACAATTCCAGATTAATTCAATTGTTAAGATGATTAAATGATTGCTCAAAAAATAAACTTGGCAAAAACTATTTCATCCCTATCAGACGCTAATTTCTTAACAGGCTTTGTCAAAAGAAAGGTTTATGTCTCGCCAAAATGCAGGATCGTAACTGGCCACGGGTTTTTCAAAATAATCTCCACCCCAGTTTGGCCTCCTTCGGAGAAAATATTTATAAGGTAGTATTTTTTTTACAAAAACCTTGCTTTTGCCAAAACCTGTTTCAAGGCCGGGTTGCTACGATTAGAACATACGAGGCGTATGCCGACTTTAAACATTTATTAAACAATTAAAATTTACAATCATGGAAATGACAGCAAGATTAACAGGTAATGCAAAAATCAGCACCCTAAAAAATGACAAGCAGGTGATAAACTTCAATGTAGACATTAACGATAGATACAAACCAAAAGGCAGCGCGGAAACAACAAAATTGCAATCTATGTACAATGCGATTATTGGGTAAGTCCAGGTATTGCACCCTATCTAACAAAAGGCGCATTGGTAAAGTTGCAAGGCCGTGTTGGTATGAACGCTTACAAAGCCAATGATAAAGAAGCCAAAGCCTCATTAACCTTTCATGTAAACTCTATTAAACTACACGGAAGTGCAGGTGTAAATAATGAAACAACCGTAAAAAAATTGCGGAGGCAGTTGCAGTACCTACAAACGATTTGCCATTTTAGACAGACGGTTAGGGGGCATTGACAAAATACTGATGCCCCTTTTTTAAAAATTATTTTTAAAATTTAAAATTAAGGTTTAACCAAACTAAACAGCATGAAATATATTACCGGCATTTTACTGACTTTGCTGTTTTGCAGTTGTTTTGCTCCAGCACTGGCACAGGAGAAGATTATTCATGCAATTAAAATTAGCATTACATACATCCTTTTGCAGAATGGTTCGGTAACAATTGAAATTAAAACAGTACGTAAATGGAAGGATAACTTTTGTACCTTAATCCTTAATAATAACAGCAGTAAAAATGTACGGTTAAAAGAAATAGTGATGTTTCAAATCAATCATGTATTCAGTGGTAACACTTCTTTTTAAGCAGAAGAGTTTTAAATGCTTAGATAGCACCCCGGCACAATGGCCGGGCCAAAACTGGTAGGTAATTATGATGATAATAAGCATTATAAACTGCGACAGTTTGTAGGATATAAGGCCGTTTACAACCTGCTGATATTATACGGCAATGACGGCAGCTGGGTGCTGTACAAAGTGGTGCTTATTTTGATAAAAATACTACAAAGGTTACTGCTACCGCACCGGGATGAAAGCCATTTTAAAAGAGGCAGGCACTGCTTTTATTTTAGGTTGCAATCATGCGTTGTAGTCATCGCTTAGGTTGATAACCGGTTCAAGAAGCTCAAATGATATTAGTTGAGAGTGCAAAACTTTTTTAACTACTAGTGATGAAAACCCTTTTTGTAGCTGGCAAAAATGAAAAGCTGTGGTGGAACAATCCTGACTGTGTATTGCTAACCGGCAAACTTTCAAAAAATGAATTTATGTACCATGCATCATTGTTGTTTTCAACAGGCGGGTTGGTCCTGAGCGGGGATGACCTTACTACTATTACTACAGAAATATTGGGGATATTAAAAAAAATGGTGCCCCCAAAAAGAAAAGAGTGCATTGTTCAATAATAATCTGGATATTGGCTGGATGAAAACTTTCGGTAAAACCTACCTGGTTCTTTTAAACAGGGAAGACGAGCCAAAAAAAATCAATGTCCCTTTATCACATTCTTACCAAATTATAAATTAATGGACTGGTGAAAAAAGGGGGTTTATAAAACTAACTTTGATGATGAGTTGCCACCACGTTGCGGCAGGGTTTATCAAATGCTGGCTTTGTAATTTTATTTGATAAATAAAAGTGAATTTTAATTATATAAAAATTTTATTGTTGAAGCAGCAATAGTCCTAAGCAAAATAATCCACGCATAAAGCATAGTATGATGCCGGGTTTTGGCAAGTCCCGGCTGCAGGTGCAAATCATGATTATTACGAGGTATAGAATTCAAAATACCAGCCACGGAATTTTGTAAATGCGGGCCCTAAAATAGATTTTTTGGCCAGGTAACAAACTAAGCAAAAAACACGCTGTTTTTTAATTAATACAAAAGATTTTTATTATACGCCAGATGAAGGTAAAAGCATTTATGCCTTTTGTATGACAGTGCCTGAAGATTATAAAATGCTTACTATTATATTCCTGATAAAGATGCCGGGCTGCTCGATAAGCCAGTTAAATTTGTTATCTTACTGTAAAATACACAAGCTATAATATGAAAAAATACCTCGAATGGATTGGTAATTTACTATTCTCAAAAAATGCCTTTTAAATGAGTATTTTTTTTACAACCCAAAATTTATTCCAGCCAATAATCAAACCAATCAATCATCGTGTGTTTAAATTATACAAATGAAATTTAAAAAATCAGTAAAAAAAATAATTAACCCATTAGAAAAAATAATGCTAACCCTGTTGTTTGTTTTCAGTTTTGGTTTGGCATATTCTCAGCCTAAAATCCATCCTCTAATTTCAACAAAAAAACTAACAGCTGATGCAGAAAAAGTTTTTCTACACCCGCCAGAAAGTGCAAAGCCTGGTGTACTATGGATGTGGATGGGAAACAACTTAAGTAAGGAAGGCATTACAAAAGATTTGGAGGCGTTAAAAAAAGAAGGCTTTAACAGAACAACCATGTTTAGCCTGGCAGATATTACCACACCCTGGGCAGGGGTAATTGGTAAAAGCCCTACGCCTGAAATTATTTCCTGGACAGAGCCCTGGTGGGCTCTGGTTAGGTTTGCAGCAGAAGAATCAAAACGGCTGGGGATGGATTTTGGTATGTATAATGGCGCAGGTTACGAATCAAGCGGGGGTACCTGGATAACACCTGAACTTTCGATGCAGGAGTTATGCTGGTCGCAAAATATAGTAAGCGGTAATACACATGTAAGTATTCAACTACAGCAACCGCAGGTAGATGAACGGGGGCATACGCCTTTCCCAATTTTTAATGGAGAAACAGGGTTGGTAGAAATTCCGGTAGTAGCTGCCCGAAAAACATACTACAAAGATATTGCGGTGCTGGCACTTCCGGCAAAGGGTGTAGTGGATAAAAAAGATGTACAAGACATCAGTAATAAAATGCTGCCCGATGGAAACCTTATTTGGGATGCCCCCTCAGGCGACTGGGTTATTTATAGGTTTGGCCACACCACCACAGGTACCTATATACAACCGGCTCAATGGAAAGCAACTGGTTTGGAATGTGATAAAATGAGTGCGGAAGCAGTGGGCTTTCACATGAACCATGTAATTGGCGAAATTCAAAAACATCTTGCAGGCCTTATTGGTACAGGGTTTACGCATGTTCATTTTGATAGTTATGAAGCCGGATTACCATCGTGGACACCTTTAATGCAACAAGAATTTTTAGCAAGGCGAGGATACGATCTTACCCAATTATTGCCAACATTTGCTGGCCGTACGATTGGCAGCCAGAAAGACTCATTAAAACTTATAACAGATTTTGATGCCACCATTAAAGATTTACACCGCGATATTTATTTTAAAATTATTGCTGAAAAATTAAAAGCAGCCCATCTTCGTTTTTTATGTGAGCCCTATGGGGGGCCATGGCGGCAGGATGAAGTAATGCCATTAGTAGAAAATGTAATGACAGAATTTTGGACAAACGATGGTAAATATTCACCCTACGAACTGGTGCCTACTGTAGCAGCTTTAAGAAAATCGGGACAAAACTTAATAGAAGCAGAAGCCTTTACCGGTGACCCTGCAGACAGTAAGTGGGATGAAACGCCGGCATGGCTGAAACCTATTGGCGATGCCGCCTTTTGCGATGGAGTAAACCAGCTTGTATTGCATCGTTTTGTTCAGCAGGCATTTGACGACCGCTATAAACCGGGCGCTACCATGGGGAGGTGGGGCACCCATTTTGACCGTACCCAAACCTGGTGGAAACCTGCACAGGCAATGGTAAAATACTGGCAGCGTTGCCAGGCATTACTCCAGTGGGGTACGATAGCTGTAAAGACTGAAGATGATGTTATCGTTTCAAAAATAAAAGGAGAAGCCATTATAAAAAATATTCACCGGCGTAACAACAAAACCGATATTTATTTTGTGGCCAATACATCGCGTAATCCAGGATCGGCAACCTGTGCTTTTAAAGTAACGGGCAGACAGCCTGAATTATGGGATCCTGTTACAGGGACCATCCGTAATTTATATCAATTTAAACAGCAGGACGGCAAGACATTTGTACAAATAAATTTTGATGAAGCGCAAAGTTTCTTTATTGTTTTTCGTAAAATAGCCGTACCTGATACAATCAGCAAAAAGAAAAACTTTCCTTTTTTTAAAGAATTGGCAACAATAAAAGGCGCATGGCAGGTACAGTTTGACACTGCATGGGGCGGTCCTGTAAAACCGTTGACTTTTGCCAAACTTTCAGATTGGACAACAAGTGCAGAAAATGGTGTTAAATATTATAGCGGCACTGCTGTTTACAAAAAAATATTTGATATGCCTTCCCGGCAAATTAAAAATAAAAAATTGGAGTTATTATTAGATATTGGTAGTGTAAAACATATTGCCCGTGTTAAATTAAATGGAACAGATCTCGGTGTAATCTGGACGGCACCCTGGCAGGTAAAAATTGCTGCAGGGTTGCTTAAAGCAACCGGCAACAAACTAATAATTGAAGTAACCAATGTATGGGCAAACCGCTTAATTGGTGATGAACAGGAGCCTTCAGATTGTGAGTGGATCCCCGGCTATATCAGTAGCGGTTTTTCTTTGAAAGAATTTCCTGATTGGTTTTTAAACAAACAACCGCGGCCATCTAAAGGCAGGTATTGTTTTACTACGTGGAATTATTTTACTAAGGATTCACCATTAATTTCGTCAGGGTTGTTGGGGCCGGTACGCATCCTGCAGCAAGAATAATTTAAGTGCATAATATATTTTATAACTCCGTGATAAAACATATTATTTTTTTATAACTTTTTTTTCTGCAAAAATTTTGCACAACAAAATCAATAATGGGGAGACCAGGGCGATGGTATATTCATTAACCCTGTTATCCCCGGCGACTATAGCGACATAAATGCCATTCGTGTTGGTTCAGATTATTATGCTATCTCTTCTACCTTTCAATTTAGCCCTGCCATTGTTATACTTAATTCAAAAGATTAGGTGAACTACCAAATTACAGGCCATGTAGCAAATGATATTATTACTATTAGCCCTCAATTTAAACTGGGATAAAATGAACCAGTATGGTAAAGGTATTTGGGCAGGCACTATCCGTTATGATACACCAAAATTTTGGGTATATTTTGGTACGCCTGACGAAGGGTTTTTTATGAGCACAGCCAACTATGATGCTGGCTCATGGAAGCCTTTAAATCATTTGTGGAAAACAAAAGCCTGGGATGATTGCTGCCCTTTTTGGAACGATGACGGGCTAGCCTATTTTATTACCACCAATTTTGCAGATAATTACAAAATACATTTATTTAAAATGAGTGGCGATGGTAAAAAGATTGATATGGAATCTGATTTCATCATTCACCAGTCTGAAGGTAGCGAAGCAAACAAGCTTTATAAGATCAATGGAATTTATTTTTTTTAGTGAAGTAAAAGCCGAAGGCAGAGTTGCCATGATGGAGCGGTCAAAAAAGATTTATGGCCCTTATGAAACAAGGCAACTGAATCATGTAAACCCGAACCAGGGTAGTTTGGTGCAGGGTGTTTCAGGCGGATGGTGGGTTTTTACGCATTAAGGAACAGGGAGCTAGGAGGGCCGTGCTGCATACCTATTTTCAATTTATCATTTCAATAGATTATAATATAAAACAGTTCGTCAATATTTATAAAACGACAAGTTTGTATTTTTTTCTGAAAGTCGTATCATTCACACATTTTGAAAACAAAATGTATTTTTAAACATACCTTGTTGTGTATGCAAAAAACTACCATAAATAATTCTTTGGAAAAATTCTGGAGCCTTCAACCGGAGGATGCTTTTAAAATTGTTTCTAGTTCTGATAAAGGTCTTTCAAATGATAAAGCAAAAGCCCGACTTAAAAAATATGGGGCTAATACTTTTAAAGCCCAGTCACGTTCTTCGTCCTTTATACTTTTTTTGGTGCAGTTTAAAAATCCCATCACCATATTGCTTATTGCTGCGGCTTTGCTGTCAATGGGTTTGGGTGATTTCTCTGATGCATTTATTATATTGTTTATTATTTTGGTAAGCAGTTCACTTGGCTTCTGGCAGGAAAAAGGTGCTGCCAATGCCGTTGCCGAACTATTAAAAATGGTGCAGATAAAATGCCGTATTGTAAGGGATGAAAAAGAAATAGAATTACCTGTTGAAAATGTGGTTCCCGGAGACATCCTCCTTTTATCTGCCGGAGATGTGATACCAGCAGACTGTTTATTACTGGAAAGCAAAGAACTCTTTATTGATGAGGCTGCTTTTACCGGTGAAACTTTTCCGGTGGAAAAAAATATCGGAAAAGTTGTTGCTGATGCAGCTTTAGCAAAAAGAACCAATGCTCTTTTTATGGGTTCGCATGTTATTAGTGGAAAGGCAAGGGCATTGGTTATTAAAACAGGCAAGCAAACGGAATTTGGTAAAATCTCCGATAGGTTACGTTTAAAAAATCCTGAAACAGATTTTGAAAAAGGCATACGACAATTCGGTTATCTACTGATGGAAATTACATTAGTATTGGTACTCGTAATTTTTGCCATCAATATCCTGTTGCATAAACCTGCATTGGATTCTTTTTTATTTTCGTTGGCATTGGCTGTTGGTTTAACGCCGCAATTATTACCAGCTATTATCAGTGTAAATCTTTCTGTTGGCGCAAGGGCAATGGCAAAACAACAGGTAATTGTAAAACGGCTTGCTTCCATTGAAAATTTTGGTTGTATGAATATCCTTTGTTCTGATAAAACGGGAACAATTACAGATGGTAAAGTAACACTTAAAGATGCATTAGACATAGAAGGAAACCATTCAAACAAAACGCTACAATATGCCTGGTTAAACGCTACCATGCAACAGGGATTTAAAAATCCGATTGATGCGGCCATACGTTCCAGCTACCAGGGAAATGTAGATGGGTTTACAGTTCAATCAGAAATACCTTATGACTTTAACCGGAAAAGGTTAACCATCCAGGTTAAAAATAAAAAGGAAAATATAGCTATCACAAAGGGTGCATTAAATGCTATTCTTGACATATGCGATACGGCAGAAACAGCAAGTGGACAGGTAATACCAATGAAAGATAGATCAGGTGCTATAAATGATGAATACAAAAAACTAAGTGCCGAAGGCTTTCGTGTATTAGGTGTGGCCTACAAGAAAGGCAGCATTGATAAAAACTTTACAAAAGCCGACGAAGATAAAATGATTTTTTTGGGCTTTATCACTTTGTTTGACCCACCTAAAAAGGATGTTCTCAAAACAATTCAGGGACTGAATAATTTAGGCGTACAACTTAAGTTGATAACAGGGGATAATGAGTTGGTAGCTGCAAGCCTTGCCAAGCAGATTGGCATTGAAAAACCAGTGATACTTACCGGCCTGCAAATAAGAAATATGAGCGACAGTGCTTTGTTTAAACAGGCACCTGTTACAAATATTTTTGCAGAAGTAGAACCTAATCAAAAAGAACGGATTATACTTTTTTTACAAAAGTCGGGGAATGTTGTTGGCTTTATGGGAGATGGCATAAATGATGCACCAGCATTGCATGCTGCAGATGTTGGCATATCAGTAGATACTGCTGTGGATGTAGCCAAAGAGGCTGCTGATATTATTTTATTAAACCAGGATTTGAATGTATTGATTACTGGTATTATTGCAGGCCGCAAAACTTTTTCCAACACCATGAAATATATTTTTATGGCCACCAGCGCCAATTTTGGGAATATGTTCAGCATGGCAGGTGCATCTTTATTTTTGCCTTTTTTACCATTGTTGCCAAAGCAAATATTATTCATGAATTTGTTGACTGATTTTCCGCAAATGGCTATTGCCACCGATAAAGTAGATGCTATTGCAGTTGATAAGCCACATCGCTGGAATATAAAATTTATTAAACGCTTTATGATAACTTTTGGATTGTTAAGCTGTGTATTTGATTACCTCACCTTTGGAGTATTGCTTTTTTTAATGAAAGAAGATGAAAAAATATTTCAAACCGGCTGGTTTGTCGAATCTGTTATTTCCGCTACGTTGATAGTGTTGGTGGTTAGAACAAGGTTAGCTTTCTTTAAAAGCTTGCCCGGTAAATATTTAAGCATTGCTACCAGTATGGTTGTGTTATTTGTATTGGTACTTCCATTGATGCCCTTTGCTGGTTTATTTGGTTTTGTGAGATTACCATTGTCGTTTTACGGATGGATGTTAATGATTGTAGCAGTGTATGTTTTCTCTGCAGAAAAATTGAAGCAATGGTTTTATCGGAAAGTAGAGAACCAGGCTTAAGCTGGCTTAATAGGCATTTTATTTTTTTATATAAATCCCTAACAAACGGCAACAAGGCAATAAAAATTAATGGAATAGAAAATTGCATATAAAAAAATTGAAACTCACCAACTCTCTTTACATAAATTGTTTCCACCTTTATCCAGATTATGAGTACACAAGCCAAATAAATACTGAACGACCAGGCTAAACGCATATCTTGAAAAGATAAAAGGATCAGGAAATGCTAAGGGTGTTTTTTTACGTAATGAAAATATGAGCGAAATTTTCAAATGGCATTGAACAACAAATAATATAATGTCCGGAATTTGTAAGGAAGGAAACAATTAAAAGTCCTAGGACACCAATTGCGTGTTGAAATGTTAAGGCATGTAAATTACTTAGTTCAAATATACGCCCCTACAAGTGGAAACAAATTATCCTGGAGATTAAAAGTTAGGTGCAAAAAAGGTAAGTAAATGTTTCATTTGCTGCTTCATTTTTGTGTGAAAGAATCGTTAGAATTAGATAACAGTTTTGATCCCTATAAAAATGTTATTGTGATTCAGTAATAGTTAGCAAAACAGCAAAGGTGAATAAATTATTGTTATTATTTCTCTTCTAAATTTTAAGCGCAGCTGCCAAACTTTTTAGTTTTCCTGGAATTTTGTCGAGTGGCATAACAAAATCAACACAGCCAGAAGCCTGAGCACTATGCGGCATGAAGTCAACTTCGGCAGACATATCCTGAGCAAATGTTTTTCCTCAGTTTGCCTTGATGTGCTTGCAGCCTTCAGTACCATCTCCATCATACCCGGAAAGGATAATGGCGATTGCACGTACACCCATGGCTTTTGCTAAAGAAATAAAAAATACATCTACTTGCTTGTTTCTGCCCGATCGTGGAGAGATTACTTTAAAGCTATAGTTTTGAATTAAAAGATCTGAGTCTGGAGGAATTACGTAAACGTGATTTGCAAGAACCGGCATCGCCGTATAAGCAACCATTACCGTCATTTTTGTATGTCGTGACAGAATTTTAGTTAACTGACTAATGGCGGTGGGGTTCATGTGAGAAATAATGACGAAGGCCATACCTGTATTAGACGGGAGTGCATCCAGCAAAGCTTTATAAGCGTTAAGCGCACCCGCAGAACCGCCGATGCCTACAATCAAGTTAGGTTGTAATGCTTCTATATCTGCAGTAGATACTTCTCTCTTGTTTTTCATTATTCACCTTTATCTTGTTTGACTAATTTTTGACCCTCAACCACATTTTTATCAATCTTCTTTTCCTTATTGGCTATCCCTGTAGATTCACCGTCCATCGGCATCAAATTAATTCCATCATCACTTAAAATCAATTTATGCACATCACTGTCGTGGCCCGTGCCACGAGACTTAACTATAAAAAGACCACGAATGCGTTTTTTACTTACATCTTCTTCTAATTCTCTCACAACAATCCAGGTGTCAATCAAAGATGATACTCCAATTTCTCCACTGGTATCATTTTGAGCCGCAGAAGAAACAAGGCTTGTAAAAAAGCTGGTGATACCATTTGATTTTAAAAGATCAATCATACGGGTAATCATTGACCGGATTTCACGCTGTTCACCCTCTCCAATAAGACTTGTGAGGGGATCTATGACAACTGCTTTTGGTTTAAATTCTACAATGAGTTTATATAAATCGAGTAAATGCATCTCTAAACCAAAAAAGGAAGGCCTGGTAGAAACGATCTTTAAAAGTCCTTTTTTTATCATAGGTTCAAAATGAATGCTTATAGAACTCATATTTTGAATGAGTTGCCCTGCCGATTCTTCATAAGATAAGAAAGACAGCGTTTTCCACGTTTACAACTTGCTACGGCGAATGCAGCAGCCAAACTTGTTTTACCGGTACTGGCAGTACCTGAAGCAAGTACCGTACTGCCCCTGGTATAACCAGGTTTACCCCCTTTGAACAATTTGTCTAACGATGGAATTCCGGTCGAAACTTTTTGAGGTGTACCTGGTTGATCAAGCCCCGCAGAAGTGATGGGAATTACTGAAAGTCCCTCTTTATCAATTACGAAGGGATATTCGTTTGTTCCATGTTTTGAACCACGGTATTTAATTACACGGATTCTGCGGATGGCAATTTGTTCTTTAACTCTGTTATCCAGTAAAATGATACAATCGGAAATGTACTGCTCAAGACCATTACGGGTGTACCTTTCCTGTATCGGCTCGCCGGTAACAATTGCAGTAACTTGTTTTTCTTTAAGCCACCTGAAAAGTCTTTTTATCTCTAATCGAAGGATACCGACATCTGTGATGCCGGCAAAAATAGATTCTATAGAATCTAAAACAACCCGTTTGGCACCGATGGAATCAATGGCTTGTTCCAAACGAACAAATAGCCCTTCCAGGTTAAAGTCAGTCTCCTGGATATCTTTTTTTTCCAAACGCACATGTTCAATCAAAATCTTTTTTCGTGAAACAAGACCCTGCAAATCCAGGTTTAGGGAAGCCACGTCTGTATAAAGTTCATCTTCTGTCTCTTCAAACGACATGAAGACGCCCGGCTCTTTAAATTGGATTACACCATTGATTAAAAAATCAAGTCCCAAAAGGGTTTTTCCGGAGCCGGCACCTCCACTGACTAAAGTGGTTCTGTTTTTTGGAAGCCCGCCTTCGGTGATTTCGTCAAAGCCTTTGATGCCCGTGGGACACTTTTGTAATTGTTTTTGATGAGCAGCGTTTTTTTTTGGAATGAACTTATTCATACAAATTCTTTTTATTATGCCGTTAAGATTAACTAATTAAAAGAAAGCAAGAAAAGTTTTGGTTGAGCCAACTTGTTTATTGGTAAATAAGAACCATTAATTAATACTTATATCTTTTAATAAATCTCCATGTTAGCTATATAAATTAACCCATTAGTTTAATATTAACTGCCCGTTGTAAATATTTACTTTCGTTTCCTTACCATTTTTTCGTTTACACAGATTGATAATATTACTTCACAATATTCTGAAATTTCCCTATCTCACTCCAGTGATAAATACAGATTCTTTTTTGTAGTTAATTGTACAAAATACATCAACTAAAATCAGTTCATCATTTTTATTTAGTTGCAGCAATTCGTTAGTAAGAATTAAAATAAATTGTTTATCACTCAATTGATCAAATGATGTACTTGCCATACAAACACTGCATCTGTATAACAGAAAATATGTTTTGGATTAATACCTCCTGAAGTAAATCCCTTTATTTTAACTTTATTTTGTTTATCAGGTAACCGGATGCTCTTCCACTACTACAACTTTTTTTAAATCGGATGTTGTTGGACCATTAATGACTTTGCCTTCAGTAGTAAATCTGGAGCCGTGCATTAGACAATCAAATGTTTTTTCATCAGCATTCCATTGCAGTATCGCTCCCAGGTGAGGGCAAACAGCTGTACAGGTATGTAAGTTGTTTTCTTCATCGCAGTACAAGGCAATCTTTTTAAATCCGGAAGACATAATGCCACCTTCCCCAGGTTTTAAGTTTTCCACTTTATTTATATCAGCTCCGGCAAACCAATCGCCATATTGCACAACCATGTTTCCCACTTCCTGCAAATAATCGCTGGTGGTTTTTAAGGTTATGCGAGATGGGCTGTACATTTCTATCCAGGGGTTATATTTCCCTGTAATAATGTCTGTTATAATTATTCCGCCAAGCGTTCCATCGGTCATGCCATTGCCAGAATCGCCTGTAATAATATAGATGTTGTCATCACCTGGATTTTTACCAATGTATGCCATGGAATCAATAGGTTCCATCACCTGACCAGACCATTGGTATACAATATCTTCTATACCTGGAAAATGTTTCTTTGTCCATGCTATCAATTTTGTATAACGATCTTCTTCTTTAATTTCTTCATCGTCTGCCTGACCCGTACGGTGATCTTCGCCACCTGCAATAAGCACATCATACTGATCATCATATTCAGCCAAACGAACATAGTGGTAAGGTTGAGATACCCATTTGGAATCATGATCGCCGGTGTCCCACCACAAAGCATAGGGCAATTTACCTTTAGGAACTTTGGCGGTTATAACATAAGTGCGGTAAGGCCATTGCTTGGTGTGCATGGTAACCCAATCATTTACCGGGGTATTGGTGGCTACAACTATATGGTTAGCTTTTACAGTATATCCATTTGCGCTAGCTCCTTGTTTGGTAATATTTTCTGCTTTTGTTTGTGTATAAATCTTACCTCCCAATTGTATGAATGCATCTGCCAGTCCTTTTAAATATTGCAAAATATGAAACTGTGCCTGGTTGGAAAATTTAATGCACCACTTACCATCTTCCGCTTCAATACCCGGAACAGCACTTAACATTTCTGTGATAAGTCCCGCTCTTTTGGTAGCCTCGTATTCTTTTTCTAAAGTTTCTTTTGTATCGGATGCATGTAAAAACAAATAGCCATCAACTCTTTTAAAATGACAATCAATATTATGAAGCTTAACGGTGTTTGCTACCCATTCAATTGCTTTCATGTGACTGTTGGCCACTAATTGTGCAGTAGGCTCATCATATATTTTTTCTAATTGAAAATAACGGTCATCAAGTGCACAAGTGAGATGAGCCGTTGTTCTTCCTGATTCTCCACTACCTATACATCCATCTTCTACCAATATCACATTGCGTCCTTCTTTTGCCATGCAATAGGCCGTAGTAAGGCCGGATATACCTCCGCCAATAATTAAAATGTCCGTATCTATATCGCTATTTAATGGCTCATAAGAGATGGGTTGGTTAACTGCATCAAACCAAACAGACATGTTTTCACCAGAGGTAATATTATCATTAACTGGTTGAGTAGCGAATGTGTTATCAGATGTTTTCAAAATAAAAATTTTTAATGATTATAATAAATAGATTACTTTTTAAATTGGCCCTTGTAATATCTCCAGCAAGGCCGGTCATTATTTTAATGCCAAAGTTGTTGTAAACGTTAACAAAAAAATTGTTTCTTCTTTTGCCAGTAAACTGTGCGGAATATTTTCGTGCAATGCCAGCATTTCACCGTGTCTTATTTCAACTGATTGTTCTTCGGCTGTAAATAATATTTGTCCTTCCAGCACCTGTACACTAATCATTCCATCTGCTGTATGTTTTGACATTTCGGCATTTTTATGCAATGCTACAAGTACAATACGCATACCATCAGTTTTAAAAACTGTTATGGCGTTGCGGTCACTGTCTTCCCATGCTTTCTCTTCTCTAATCTGTTTGGTAAACCTGTGAAGGTCAATCGTAACCAACGGTGCATCCATAATACGATCTCCTTGCAGACGTTGGGTGGTAGCTTTATTAAATTTTTCTTTCATTTTGTTTTGTATTTGAATTTGTTGAGTTGCTTCACTTAAATTTTTCAGGAAATTATTTTATATTCAATCAGCAAGCATACCCAACATTTTTAAAATTTTAGATAAGTGATGTAATCAACAAAGCGAAGACAGAATATTTGGTGGTTGTTTTTTATATTTTAGTAAATTTTAAGTAATTGTTTAAATGTGAAACAGATTAAGTTTTACACAATACTTTTAGAGGAATAACATGATTCACACGTATATTAATATGCAACCAAAATAAGTGCCTCAATTTTTAACTGGCTAAAAATGTAATTTATTTTTTAAGAAATTTAAAAACAGGGGATTTGTTGCCCAAAGTAGGAATGTTAAAAAGAATGTTTGTATTGCACAATTTTTCATTAGTTATACAGTCTTCGCTAGAAAATTAAAGTTCAACTCCACCATTTCCATAAAATAGTAATCGAATAATTGCCCTATACACTAGTAAGAAAAACTAATTATTCTCCGTCGTACACAACTACACTGGCTAACACACGGGATCTGAAGGTGATGTTGCCGTGAATGAAAGCCAACACAATCCATCCATTAAATTGGGTAGGGAAAGCTATAGCAGCGTAATTTATAAATCCTATAATTTGCAATAAATGTCTATAAAAAACAGCCTTCAAAATGTAGCATGGGCTCTCTATAAATACTACAAACCCACCAAAAGCCCGGTGTAGTTGAACAGCGTATGAGCCAAAAGCTCCAGTCTCTGATGACCGGGGCTTTTGCATTTTATTTTAAACTTTTTTTACTTCGAGGGCTTTCGGCTATAATACATATTATTGGCTGCATATCCCTTCTCAAAATAGAATTATAGGATTTTTACATAAATTATATAGGATCGTCAGGAATAAACATTTCTGGTAGTTTGGCCAATTGCATTTTAAAAGAATTCCTTTCTTTTATATCTAAAATAATTTTTTCCATTTCGTGATTAATATTCGATGAATAGTGCAGAAAGTGTAATGCTCCATTTCGTTTAGCATAAGCAATACAGTCTTTATTATTATCAATAATTGGGTCGAACCTTAACAATACATGTGGATATTGAGTTTGCCATGTAGCATCTACTTCTCTATTTTCGATAGTTATTGTAAAGATGAAAATCCCCTTCATAGAATTATTAATATCATCGTCAATATTGTAAAGATTAAATTTGTATTCCAAATTCTTAACAGCAACAGGATATGGATTAGATATAATTAAATTTTCCTTTCTTAGCATTCCAATTTTATCTCTAATGTGATTTTTAGACTTAACTCCTTCAGTTAAAGTGACATTTAATAAGGTTGGTTCGTTGTTTTCGCTATTTATTGTTGTTGATGAAATATGTTTACTCGTATCAACCCCGTAGTGTGCTAAAAGGTCATGAAACTGTAATATAGGAGATTTTTTAAACCGTTCTGTGACTGTATCATTATTTTGTTTTGTAAATTTAAAAATCATTTTATTGGTATCATCGTTGTCGATGTCAAAAAAATATGTCTTATCCATAATTGCGATTTTTATAGTTAAATGTGTCCCAGCCAATAGCTTTACCGCAACAAAATCTTCCTTTTAATGTAGTTATGGTTGAATGTTGCACTGGCATTTGGATGTTGACTGCATATACCTTTTATCATTTATAGAATGTAATTCTCTTTTCTGCCTTTGTCGGTGTTGCATCTTTACGCATTAAAAAAGCTAACCTACCCCCGCAAGCCGCCGTTGTGTGTTTTTCACCAACAGCCGAAGTGTACGGATCGAATCCTATATCTATTAACTTACACACTGCCATTTTAATTATTACATTTACAGCATAGAAAAGTACGCTGAATACTGGACACAATTCTACACGGTAACTATACTGCAATGGAAGTTGTTGCTTAGCCAGGATAAATATAATTAAAAGATTATTGAGCGCCTTCAATACCTTGTAGCCAATAAGAGAATAACGTTGTATGCTTTTGAAATTATAAACAACCATGTCCATTTAATATGGCAGGCATTACCAGGCAACACGACTCAAAAAGTGCAGGTCAGCTTTATGAAATTTACAGCATAGCAAATTAAGTTTGATTTGCTTAAGAACAATCCGCTAGTCATAGAAAAATTTAAAGTAGATGCTGCAGACAGGGAATACCAGTTTTGGGAAAGGAATCCGTTGGGTATAGAATTATACAGCAGCCACGTATTTATGCAAAAGCTTGAATACATACATTGGAACCCAATAAAAGCGGGGTTATGTAACTTACCGGAAGAATACTATTTTTTTTCAACAAAGTTTTACCATACAGGCATAAACGAATTTGAAATGCTTACCCATTGCTGAATAAATCATTTGGGTAAGCTTCGGTCCTTGGTAAAAACACACAACGGCGGCTCTCGGTATTGGTTAGTGCATTTGGGCAAAAGATCGGAAGATTAATGAAGTAAGACGTTTACCAACAACGGCACAACTACCCTGTATTGCAACAGGAAATTACAATAGCAGCTAGCCAGTTATTGGGTATAGAACTAATACAGCATTGTTGCGTAGTAAAAGCTGATTGCTTGATAGCTTTTTTATAAAAACACTTTTGATAAATTTTTTAATTTATGCGGTTAAATTTACAATGCAGCAATTCTTGTTTCAAAGAAAAAGAATGTTATATTCACACCTAAACAAATTTAAAATACAAAATATGATCACTTACATTGAATTATGGAAAACAAAGCAGGCCTGGGTAGATTTAACCAAAGAAGAAAGAGGAAACTATCTTACTGCTTTAGGTCCAGCTATACAACAGTTATTAGAGAATGGTGTGCAAATTGTAAGCTGGGGTAATAACATGGCTGCTACTTATGGTAAAGTTGATTATGACTATTTTGCTGTTTGGTCATTCCCTAATAAAGAAGCTGCTCAAAATTTTGAAAATATGGTTGTAGGGGCCGGATGGTACAATTACTTCGACCAGGTGAATGCTATGGGAAATGCAACAAGCCCTCAGGAAGTTATGGCAACGATGATTGATTTGTAAAGGGTAAGAATTTATTTTATTGTCAGGATAATAAAAGTGTATTTATTAATCATGGAAAACGGGATTCTACAATATAGTTTTAGTTCCGGGATGCCTGTATTTTAAGACTCGTTCTTCGCAAATACTCAACGTTGTAGGCAATGTTGTGACCGGTTCAAAATTCAACAAGCTCAATGAGAACGTCTAAACAAATTTTGTGACCGATAAAAAGTACGTCTGTCAAATCAATTATAAAATAGACGATTCTCTCTTTATTCCTTTTGCAAATAGCATTATTTGCTAATGCCAAAGCTCCGGATTTGATTTTGACCTACGGAAGATTTTTTACTTCGGACACTACTCAATTATACGTTTAAGCTTTGTCTATCAGAGCCGGCCGAATTATTGCAAGCGTTACTACGAATGCCATTAAACAGTGGAAAAAAACACTAAACATCTTAACCAAAAAATGTCATGGTGGTATTGCCGGGTTTTCTGCCTTTGTCGGTATTGCACCTTTACGCATTATAAAAGCTAAACTACCCCGGCAAGCAGCTGTTGTGTGTTTTTCACTAACAGCCGAAGCATATAAATCGAATATTATACCTATTAGCTTACACACTGCCATTTTAATTATTACATTTATAGCAGGGAAAAGTACACCGAATACTTGCCACAATTCTACACAGGAACTATACTGCAATACAATCCGTTGCTTAGCCAGGATAAATATGTTTAAAAGATTATTGAGCGCCTTCAATACCTTGCAGCCAATAAGAGATTAACGTTGTATGCTTTTGAAATTACGAGCAGCCATGTCCATTTAATATGGCAGGCATTACCTTGCAACACGCCTCAAAAAGTGCAAGCCGGCTTTATGAAATTTACAGCCCAGCAAATAAAGTTTGATTTGCTTTCCCAGCAACGTTTCTCAAAGAGCATTTGAACATAGTCATAGACGTTGCGGCAGATTGAATTACTCTTTGTTTAAATTAAAGTATAACTCCACCATTTCCATAAAATAATAACCGGATAAATGCCCTTTACACCAGTAAGATAAAACTAATTATTGCTCTGTAGTACTCAATGTCTTTAGCTAACACACTGGCTCGGGAGGAGATGTTCCTGTAAAGGAAATAACTGCCTTCATTTTTAACTGGTTAAAAAGGGAATTTTTTTTAAAAAAACCTCAAAGTGGGGAATTTGTTGTCCTTAAAAAAAATGTAAAAAGTGTAATTGTATTACACAATATTTATTTGGCAGGATACTCTTAGCCAGCCTTGCATACAACATTGGTATTGATGTTGGCGGCAACCTTATTAGAGTACCAATTTTAATGATCGCAAATAAAACCGATATATAATCCAGACTTCTTCATTAACTCTATGCCGGGCTGGTATAATAGTTGTAATATAAGATTATGTTATTGCTGAGCAGAAGTATCTTTTTGTTCAATATAAATCACCTAATATTTTAGTAATCTTTAAATACTTATTTATGAATTTCAAACGCATCTTTTTAATCAACTCTCCGGTGTCATCATTTTTAGTTTTAATAATCCTGGCATCTTGTGGAAACAACACTCCTAATACATCAAGCACTGATAGTGCAAGCATAAAGAAAAATAATTTGCAAGAGGTACGTGGTAATTTAGAACCGGCACAGCCAAAGCCAGGCTGGGGCAAAGACATGAATGACCATATGGCTGTAGTTATAGAGAAACTTGTAAGTTTCAATGCTCCGCCCCTAATTTCCTTATCGGCACAGGAAGCACGAAAGCAACCTTCGCCGGCAGATGCAGCAATGAGCGTAATGCAGGAACATAACATAGCAGCTCTGCCAAACAATGTGGACACAACGGGAAAAGACATTCCGGTTCAAGGCGGTCAAATACATGTTCGCATCTATACTCCAAAAACAGGAAAAGTTACTTATCCGGTTATTGTATATTATCATGGCGGTGGTTGGGTTATTGCAGATCTTAATACCTATAACGCTTCTGCACAAGGGTTATCCAACCAGGCTGATGCAGTGGTAGTGTCTGTAGCTTATCGGCAAGCGCCTGAACATAAATTTCCTACAGCCCACAACGACAGTTATGCGGCGTATGAGTGGGTGGTTAAAAATGCGGGGTCAATAAAAGCTGATCCAAAAAGGGTAGCCGTTGTAGGTGAAAGCGCAGGTGGTAATCTTGCCTGTGCTGTGAGCATGATGGCAAGAGACAAAGGTTTTCAATTACCAATGCACCAGATATTGGTTTATCCCATCGCCGGATATGATTTTAATACAGCATCATACAAGGAAGCCGACAGTACCATACCCCTTAGCTCTGGCTTGATGAAATGGTTTTTTGATAAATACCTCAACAGTTCAGCGGACGGTAAAAATCCAATGATATCGTTGGTTACAGCCAATTTGAAAGGATTACCTCCAACGACTCTTATAGCGGCTCAATATGACCCTTTAAGAAGCGAGGGCGAAATGTTGTCTGACAACTTGAAGAAAGCAGGTGTAGACGTAAAATACAAATTATATAATGGTACAACGCATGAGTTTTTTGGGATGGCTGCTGTTGTGCCTGAAGCAAAAGATGCACAGGCCATGGCTGCGGTAGAACTAAAGAATGCTTTTAATAAATAACAGACATTTGAATTTTTGTAAAAAGCAATGCAATAGATAATGGTATTGCTTTTTTTTTAAAAATTGACTGTTAACCGTAGATAAACGAAATGAACCTCATGTTTTGCTACAACTTTATGCGAACAAAAAATATAATGGGTTTTAAAGAAGTCCTGCAAGGCATTCAAAACTGGTAACCATACTACAGCGAGTAATCTTCGCTTTAAAAAAATCTTTTATCGAAACTATTTAAATGCAACATGAGCAAGCCTATTTTTAGAAACTGTATTCTGTATTTTATTTAAAGGCAGTTTAAAATAAAATGGTATGACTTATAAGAAAAAGCTATGTAGTAAATTTTAAAAGATTTTTAGATTCCCAAAGTCTAACGTTCGAGGCTTTGTGCAAATTGGGAATTGATTACCCGGTCGCTTTTAACTGAACGTAAATTAATAACTAAAAGCCGAAGTTAAGAACACTGCCCGGTAGAATTGAGTTCGATGAAACTAAAGCCTGTAATAAGGTATAAGAAATGGATACTATTTGAAAACATTTATTAACTCTTTTGCTTAGGCTACAAAAGATGCAGGATTTTGTTCTGTAATAAACATGCCGTCATTTTCAACAAAAGATGCTGAATTATCATTTTTTAAATAAATACCGACCTTATTTTTAAATCATTTTTTAATAAAAAGGGAACTACCTGCAGTAAAGTGAGATCATCTTAATTTATTAATATGGTAAATCCCATTACTTTTAACTTCCTTAGCGGCGTAGGTAATAAGAGTATGCTATTTCCTTTTGCTATGTGCATACTTTACTAAAGCTACCAACACTACTCCGCCAATTATATTTCCCAACGTAGCAAGACCTTGAAATTTAAAAAATTCAAGCCCGCTAATATTGTTTGCATTTGCAAAATACGCCATAAATATTTCTATAGATCCTACAATACAATGGTGTAATCCTGCAATGCTAATAATGAATGTTACAAAAAATATCATTGCTACACGGCTAAGGGTATCCTGTGCTGAGCTTAACAACCATGAAAGCGTACCCATAAGCCAACCTGCCATTATACTACTAACTAGTATATTACTGCTGCTGTAAGCAATCATCTTTTGCGATACGAAATGGAAAAAATCAAGTGAAATAAGATGTGTGCCAGCATTAAATTGTAAAACAATTATGCCAAAAAGATAACCTCCGGTTAAATTTCCTAAATAAATAATTACCCAAAGATTAAATAAACTTTTAAGCGATGCCTCGCCATTAAGTACAGGGATAGTAGCTAAAACGGTATGTTCTGTAAAAAGCTCGGACCTGCCAATAATTACAAAAATATAACCAATAGGGTATACCAATGCCATCATTAAATATAGTTTACCAGGGCTTACCTCCGTTTTAAAAAGTGTATATATTATACCAATAACAAGTATGCTAAAACCCACCTCTAAACCTGCAGAAAGTGAAGATATTAAAAGCCCGGTATTTGAACGACGGTGTTCTTTTAACCCTGCCTCTATTTGCTCAACCATTATTTCATATGGCTCTTTTGGTTGCTCCGGTGTATGCTCCGTTGGTTTAGATGGCTCTTCTTTTTTTTCTGTAAGCATTGCCATTTATTTTAGTAGGGTAGGAAATCAATACCATTAATATTTTCATTGTCTATTTGATTAAAAGTTTTATGCTTCCACAATCATTTTTCCAATGTTAACACCTTCAAATAAACCCAGCAATGCAGCAGGTAATTTATCAAAGCCCTTTACAATCGTTTCTTTATACTTTAATTTTCCTTCCTTAAGCCAAAGAGTCAAATGGCTTAAACCTTCCTCAAACTGACTTTGATAATTATTGTTTATAAAGCCCTGCATTAATACACTTCTGGTTAACAACATTGGTTGCAGTCTGGGGCCCATTGGTATTTCGGTGCTGTTGTATAAAGCAATTTGTCCGCACAATACAATTCTTGCGTTGAAGTTTATATTGCTGATGACTGCATCAGAAATTTCTCCACCTACATTATCAAAATAAATATCTACTGCTTTTGGGCAAACCTCAGCAATAGATTTTTTAATGTCAGCAGATGTTTTGTAATTAATAACTTCATCAAACCCAAATTCTTCTTTTAGCATTTTTACTTTTTCATCACTGCCTGCTATCCCAACAACACGGCAACCCTGCAGTTTAGCAATTTGCCCAACAATAATACCAACTGCTCCGGCAGCACCAGACACAACAACTGTTTCGCCTGCCTTTGGTTTACCAATATGCATTAAACCAAAATAAGCTGTAAGGCCAGGCATGCCTAAAATACCCAGATAATAACTTGCAGGTGGTGTAGATGTATCTATTTTTATCAGATCGGTTTCTTTAGCAATACAATGTTGCTGCCATGAAAGATTGCCTGTAACAATATCATTTTCTTTAAAATTAGTAGAATTACTTTTTACCACTTTAGCAATCACGCCACCATTAATTGGCTTTCCCAATTCAAATGGAGGAACATACGATTTAGCATCATTCATTCTGCCCCTCATGTAAGGATCTACAGACAAAAACATTGCTTTTAACAATATTTCCTTATCATTTATTTCGGGCAAATCAAAATTATTCGTCTGAAAGTTTTCTATCACAGGTTTACCATTAGGTCTGCTAGAAAGTACAATTTGCTTTGTGGTCATTTGCTGTAAGTGTTTTACGATCAGATAATGAAATTGGTTTAAGCTTTTATGCTGATATTTAATTGCATTTTATTCATGCAATCCCGATGCACAAAGCCTGATGTATAAATTCTTACATCATATTTTTACATGCTTCTGCACATTTCCGGCAGGCTGCTGCACAGGCTTTGCAATGCTCGTTATCGTGCTTGCTGCATTCATTTGCACAAGCCTCACACAACTCAGCACATATTTTACAAACAGAATTTGCTTTTGTACTATTTAAACTCATAAGCTGTGCTGCTGCATAACACAAAGCAGCACATTCCATATCCAGTTGAATACAAGAAGCCATCATCTTAACATTTTTTTCCTGCAGGCAGGAAGAAGCACAATTGTTGCAAAGTGATGCACATTTAAGACAGGCTTCAATACATTTTTTGTAATTATCGTAGCTCATTTTCTTTATATTTTAAAGGTTCAATAAATTTATTTCATTAGCACTGAACCTAGAATGGATCGCTTAATTCACTAACCCTGATTAGTTTTTTATTTACAAATTCATGTACCCCCAACTCAGAAAGTTCTCTTCCATAACCAGAACCTTTGGTCCCACCAAAAGGCAAATCGGCCTGCGTCCATGTTGGATGATTAATAAAAACCATTCCTGTATCAATTTGATCGGCTACCCTTTTGCCTCTTTCAATATCTTGTGTAAATACGGAGCCCCCCAAACCAAATGGAGAATCATTGGCTAAATCAATGGCTGCCTGCTCATCCTTAACTGAAAAAAAGACTGCAACCGGCCCAAAGAATTCTTCATAATAAACCGGGTTATCAGGCATCAAATCGGTAATTATTGTTGGTTGCATAAAAGCACCTTCCTTGTCAATTCTTTTACCGCCCAACAAAAGTTTAGCACCGCCATCAACAGCTCTTTTTACCTGGTCTGCAATTTGCACTGCGGCTTCCTCACTACATAGTGGTCCCAATTGTGTAGCCGCATCCATTGGATCTCCAATTACCAATGCAGCTAATTTGTTTTTAAAACTTTGTAAAAAAGCAGGTGCAATACTTTCAACCGCAATAAAACGCTTTGATGCTATACAACATTCCCCGTTATTATTTATTCTGCCAATTACTGCCCATTCAACTGCTTTTTCAATATCCGCATCTTCCAAAATAATAAATGCATCGCTGCCACCCAATTCCAACACTGATTTTTTTAAGTGCTTGCCTGCCTCTGCTGCAACGCTTGCACCGGCCGCTTCACTGCCAGTGAGGGATACACCTTTAATTCTTTTATCGGATACCAATGCCGTTGCCCTTTTGCCGGAGATTAATAAGTTGGTATAAAGCCCAACAGGCGCACCGGCCTCTATAAATATTTCCTCTATGGCAATGGCGCACTGCGGCACAATAGAAGCGTGTTTAATTAATATTGTATTGCCCACCATTATATTTGGTGCAGCAAAACGTGCTACCTGGTAAAAAGGAAAATTCCAGGGTTGCACCCCCAGTAAAACACCAATAGGACTGTGTCTAACTATTGCCTCTCCATGTGATGGAGATAAAATTTTGTCCGCTAAAAAACTTTGGGCATTGTTAGCATAATAATCAAAAATCTCTGCACTTAATTTTATTTCGCCTTCAGCCTGAGCTACTAATTTTCCCATTTCCATTGTTACCATCTTAGCAAGGTCTTTCTTTTTTTCTCTTAGTAAACCCGCCACTTTGTGCAATATCTCTGCCCTTTTTTTGTAGTCAGTCTTCTTCCATTCTTCAAATGTTGCAGCAGACTGTACAATAGCTTTATCTATATCCTCCTCCGTCATTTCTTCAAATGTTTTAACCACTTTATTCGTAGCCGGATTGGTGCTTTTAATTGACATAATTTTTTATTTAAAGGTAATTTTTATAAGTCTCAATCATGTTTAGGTGCTTTATCTGCTTCAATACACCAGAGTAGTTCTTTTATAAAAACTGCAGCAAGTTTGTCCGAGTTAGCTTTATCCAATGCCTTTCCATTTTCATCATACGCTTTATCCACTGTCGGAACAGAAAACATAGCTGGAATGGTCCAGGCCATCATTTTCCATAGTGTAAACTGAAGTGCTACCATGCACTGTTGACCGCCAAACTGACCGTCCGAAACGGTGGCTATACCAATGGGTTTGTGTTTCCATTCTTCATACAGCAGGTCGATTGCGTTTTTTAAACTAGCAGGATAACCCCCATTGTATTCTGGTGTAACAATAATAATTCCGTCAGATGATTTAATCTTAGCTGCAAATTCCAGCACATTTTCAGCCGGATTATTCATTGTTTTTAAGGTGCCTTCAAAAATCGGAAAATTGTAGGCCTTTAAGTCAATGATATCTGTAGTGGCCAACTTATTTTCAATAAGATAATTCTGAAAATAAAGCGAAACATTATGGCTTTTTCGCCCTTCTCTAATGCTGGAGGATATGATTGAAATGTGTCTCATTTTTATTTCTTTTTATAAATCTTGTCTATTTCTTTTGAAAGTTTTAAATCCTTTTCCGTAATGCTATCCTTGGCTTCATGTGTAAATAGCGTTATATCTACCTTATTGTAAACATTATTCCAATTTGGATGATGACTCATTTTTTCAGCTGCAAAAGCTACCTCGGTCATAAAAGTAAAAGCTTCTACAAAGTCCTTAAACTCAAAGCTGCGTTTCAGTTGGTTGTTTTCTTCTTTCCACATGGTGGCTTATTTTTTAAGATTTTCAATATTTTTAGCTTCACTCAAACCGATGGCGATGGCTTGTTTTCGGTTTGTTACAATCGTACTGGGTTTCCCGGCATGTAACTCTCCTTCTTTAAATTCATGCATCACTTTAACTACCTTTTTTTGAGTAGTACTTATTTTTTTCTTTTCCATATTCCTTTTTGTTTTTTACCATAGAT
Source organism: Ferruginibacter sp. (assembly GCA_025352695.1). Classification (GTDB taxonomy): domain Bacteria; phylum Bacteroidota; class Bacteroidia; order Chitinophagales; family Chitinophagaceae; genus Ferruginibacter. The sequence goes on from JANXSK010000064.1 coordinate 28,279, forward strand.
ATAAATTAAAATTTATACCTAATTTTTGGAATGAATTTTTATTAATCAACCATTGCTAAATTGCTCATAGACTTTACTTTGTCATGGTCTCCTTTTAATAATGTGTGCTGTGCTTTTATCATGGTTTGTTGTTCTACATTCAAGTTTTCTACGTCATTTTTCAATGCCTTTTCATAAGTATCTTTTGCTATGTCTTCTCCATATTCACAAGAGTTAAGAATTGCTTTACGGTCTTTGCCTGTGAGTGCTGCTTTTACATCCATCCAAACACGAAAGAATTTTCCAATAGTCAATGTGCCTTCTGCTACTGTTCCACCTAACTTGCTAACTTCGTTCATTAATTCCTGTTTGCATTTTTGGCTTGTGGCTATGAAGTGTGCGAACAATGTTTTTAAATCTTGCTCTTCGGTTTCTTTACTTGCTGTTTCGTAACCTTCAATTCTATCGTTGTTGATAGTGATTAGTGTATTCAGCACTGCGATTGTTTTTTCGTTTTCCATTTTTTTGTTTGTTTAATTTGTTTGTGATTATTGTTATTGGTTATTAATTAAAATATTTTCTGAGAGTAAATTTATTTTACATTTTAACTTACTAGTTCATTCCCAAAAGAAGTTGATTCTATCTGGGCACTTTAGCACTTTGATAGCTATTTTTTTTTGCTATAAAATGCATTATTTTTTATCATCCCAATTTTTTTTCATATCATCATACGCTTTATTGCTAATGGTTGATTTGCTTTTAGATTTAGAAGTACCAGTTTTCTTTTTCTTATTGATGTTGTTTACTAAAGAATTTTTTTTCGTTGCTGCCATTAGTATAAATTTTATAAAGTAATAGATCCTTCTTCACTGTTAACTAAGTTTGTTCCTGTAACAACTGATGCTGCCATTTTTATAAAGTTTGTCATTCTGTTTCCCTCTGTATCCCAGTAGTAAGCGGTAGTTGGTGTTACTTTAATGATTGAAATGTTGGGATCGTCTTTACCTTCTTTAAACCAAATTTTAGCTACAGGTGTCCATAGTTCTTCAATTTTTGTTTTGTCTAAAATTATTTGTGCTTCACCATTTACAACCAGGTAACTGCCCTTTGCAGGATGCGAAAAAAAGAGTTGCACATTTTTGTCTGATACAATAGCTTTATTTTTATCGCTGTCCTTTTCACTAAAGAACCAAATATTTCCCTGGTCGCAAACTTTTATTGCTGACATAGGCCTGCATGTAGATCCGTCGTCTGTTTTTAAATCGGTACAGAATAGACAAATCACTATATCATTTACTAAACTTTTCAATTTGTCAATGGCTTCCTTGTTAACTAGATTTTCAGTAGTATTCATTTTATTTTTCGTTTATTGATGATTACTTTTTTTCAAACTTTATTTTAAATTTATTCTGTAAAGTTGGAGTTGCTTTTTTATGTAAGGGTTATACAAATCTCAAAATGAAGATACATGAAAGCCTAAAAAAGTATGCCATCTATCTTTACGATATAAGTTTGTGCACTCACTATAAAATAAATACAAGCTGGGAAATACATTGCCCATAATGAGGCTCTTATACAGGATAAAATGTTTCAACAAAAATGAAAGAGTAACAATATAAATTGGGATGTTTCGTACTTACAGTGTCCAGTTAGCCTTGTATTAAACCATTAGTTGACCCAACACCTGCGGTGGATATAATAGAAAAGGTATAAATATGCGATCTTAGAAATTCATTTTAAAATTTGAATTATGCAAAAAAACGAGTATTATAAAGTAACACTTTTTGCCACACCACTAGCCCGCCCGCAACAACTGCACAATACATTGCAGGCATAGCAGTATGATATCCGTACCATCCTCAATTACGTATAAGAAATGCGATTTATGTTTGCCCATTAGTACAGTTTAGAAATATATTGTCGCAATTATTGTGAGCAAAGTGTAGTATTTAATTAGTGTCCGATTATCAAGTCTATTCCCAGCAACGTCCTCTCAACGAGCCTTTGAACATGGCCAAGTACGTTGCGTCAGGTTGAATTACTTGTTGTTTAAATTAAAGTAACCTTTCGCCATTTTCATAAATAATAACCGGATAAAAGCCCGTACACTATTAAGATCAAACTAATTATTGCTCCATAGTACTCAACGTTTCTGGCTAACACTATGGCTCGGTAAAACGTTTCTGTGAATGAAATAGAGTACTTTCATGATAATGAAAATAGATCACTTAGCCATTTGGACAGAAAACCTGGAAGCAACAAAAGACTTTTACGTAAAATATTTTGACATGCTTTGCGGTGAAAAATATACTAACGAAGTGAAACGTTTTACTTCTTATTTTTTATCTTTTAAAGATAGTAGCACGAGGATAGAATTAATGCATCGCCCCGATATTGCAGCCGATGCAAATACAAAAAGCTTAACCCAAGGCTTAACACATTTCGCTATTTCGGTAGGCAGTAAAGAGGTAGTTAATTCACTTACAGAAAAATTAAGAGCAGATATGCATACAATACAAAGCGAGCCACGCACAACAGGCGATGGTTATTATGAAAGTGTAGTGCTAGATCCCGAAGGCAACCTGGTAGAGATTACAGCATAAGCAATTTCATAAACATGGTTTAGTATTATTGCACCCAGCAAAATAAAACCACTTCACTTATCGCAATGATATCCTTTTTAAGTATTCTATTGTTACAACTAATTAAATCCCTTACCGGCCCGCAAAACTATTTGTATCACTCAATGTAATTCCTCGTGCAGTTTTCTACTATTAATTTCTTTCTTTCCGTGGTTGGTACATCCCATCATCGAAAATCCATTTGGCGCAGGAATCCTCTCCTGCGCCCTCTTGTTACTAATCTTAAATCCGTCAACTTTTTAATATGCAAAATTAGTAACCTGCCGACACTGGAAACTTAACCACAAAACCAACGCCTCATTCCAGCGCCTTTAAACATTTCTTTCGCCTAATGCACTCCTGCGCTTGTTGTGGTGATAGTTATTTTGCCCCTTCTTATTTATACACTACAGATTTAATTATACTATTACCCCTCATCTTTGAAGCGATATTAAAACATACAACGGAGGTATTAAAAATTAAGTGGAATATTGTGTTTGAGAAAAAAACATCCGCAAGGGCGAAAAAGTAATACTTTTTTCAAAAACGATTACTCCATGTAAAGGGATTTGAAATTTTTTAAGTATTTTCATGTTTTACAAGTAATTGCTGCCAGCTTACTTATATTTTATTAAATATTTTTGAATATGGATCACCAGTTGTCTACAGGTTTGCAGCACTTTAAAAATTTAGTTGGAATTAAGTTTCAATTGTACAATAGCCTCTTTACTTCTCTCCCTTTTCACCGGATTGAAAAAACTGGAATTCTGTTATCCTTATTGCAAAATAATTGTGAAGAAGGCTATCGTAAAAAACAAAGTCCGGTAGAAATTATTGAAGATTTTTTTACCCGTCACACTACCTACATCAATCCCCAGGAAAGGTTAGATCTGCTTTTTCGTTTTATTCAATATATAGAAAGACAAGTAGTTCTTTTTGATGCACTGGAAGATGCCTCCTTTAAAGAGGTAAACGATATGGGAGGGGTAGGTACTTTAAAGCATTTGGAAAGTGAAGTAATACAAAATAATAAAGAAGAGGAATTAGCTGCCAAGTTAAAAACCTTTGCAGTAAGAATGGTATTAACTGCTCATCCAACGCAATTTTATCCGGGTGCAGTGTTAGGAATTATAAATGATTTATCCAAAGCACTAAATGCAAATAATGCGGCGCAAATAAATATGTACCTGCAGCAATTAGGCAAAACACCTTTTTTTAAAAAACGGAAACCTACACCATATGATGAAGCCTTAACCCTTGTGTGGTACCTTGAAAATATTTTTTATGCTGCCGCAGGAAGAATAATGTCATTTTTAAAAAATCAATTTCCAAACGCTATTGATGCCAACAATCCCATTATTACGATGGGTTTTTGGCCTGGTGGTGATAGAGATGGTAATCCCTTTGTAACGGTTGGCACTACATTAAAAGTAGCGGATGCTTTAAGAGGAAGTATTATTAAATCTTATTACCTAGAAATAAGAAGGATTAAGCGCCGCCTAACTTTTGAAGGTGTAGATACAATTCTTGCTGACCTTGAAAGCCAAATGTATGACAATATTTTTATTCCGGGCCAGCGTACTGCCTTGAGCAAGCAGCATATTCTTGATGAATTAAATAAGATAAGAGAAATATTAATTTATAAGCACAATGGTTTGTTTCTTTATTTAGTAGATAATTTTATTAATAAAGTAAACGTGTTTGGTTTGCATTTTGCTTCATTGGATGTGCGGCAGGAAAGCACAGTACACAGTACAGTGCTTGATGCTATTTCAAAAAAATCAGGCTATTTGCCATCCAATTACTCAAGTCTTTCTGCTGAAGAAAAAATAGATATTCTTACCAATATAATTGTTCCTTTAAAAGAAGAAACATTTGATGATCCGTTAATAACGGATACCATTGAAACTATTAAAGCAATTAAAAATATACAGGATTTTAATGGTGAAGCAGGTTGTAACCGTTACATCATCAGTCAATGTAACAGTGCATTAAATGTATTGGAAGTATTCGGGTTGTTTTTATTATGTGGGTGGAATAAAGATGCACTTACAGTCAATATTGTGCCTTTATTTGAAACAGTGGAAGACTTGCAAAATGCTGACGGAATAATGAAGCAATTGTATGCCAATGAAATTTATGCCAACCATCTTGTTAACAGAAATAAATATCAGACAATTATGCTGGGTTTTTCTGATGGCACCAAAGATGGCGGCTATTTAATGGCCAACTGGGGAATTTACAAAGCAAAAGAGAATCTCACTACAATTTCAAATGAATATAATATTGAGGTACTTTTCTTTGACGGACGTGGTGGCCCTCCATCAAGAGGAGGTGGTAAAACACATAAGTTTTATGCTTCTATGGGAAACAATATTTCTAACAAAGAGATTCAGTTAACGATACAGGGACAAACAGTGAGTTCCAGTTTTGGTACTGTAGAAAGTGCCCAGTTTAATATAGAGCAATTGTTACATGCAGGTATATCGAACGAGTTATTTAATCACCGCCATATTACCCTTGAGGAAGCAGAAGAAAAATTATTAACTCAATTGGCGCAGGTAAGTTTTATAAAATATAGTTCTTTAAAAAATCACCCAAGATTTACTGATTATCTGGCACAGGTGAGTCCGCTTAAATTTTATAGTGAAACCAATATAGGTAGCCGGCCAGCAAAGCGATCGGGCAATAGCAAATTATCATTAAAAGATCTACGGGCAATTCCCTATGTTGGAGCATGGGCTCAATTAAAGCAAAACGTTACAGGATACTTTGGCGTTGGCACGGCTTTACAGGAACTGGATAAGCAAGGGAAATTTGGAGAGTTAAATGTATTGTACCATAAATCTTTATTTTTTAAGACTTTACTAGATAACTGTGAAATGGCAATGAAAAAATGCTTTTTCCCCTTAACAGAATTTTTATCAAAAGATCCCAAGTATGCGGAAATTTGGACAATTATTTATGATGAATATAATTTAACCAAGCTTTATATATTAAAACTTTCAGGTAAAAAAGAATTGATGAGTGACTATCCTGTTGATCTTTTATCCATTGCCATGCGAGAAAAAATTGTAATGCCATTGTTGACAATACAACAATTTGCCATCATTAATATCCGGGAGATTGAAGACACTTTAGTTAATTCTCCATTAAAACCAACCTATGAAAAATTAGTAATGCGCTCTTCTTTCGGCATCATTAACGCAGGCAGAAATTCTGCCTGATCTTTAAAAATGCAATTGACGGAATCAAGGCAATAAATAGCAAACGGAATATTCTATTACACAATTTCTTAGGTAGAACATTCCTTTCTATATTTAAGCATGGCTTTTGAGAAGCATTATAATTACAGCTTTTTG
>JANXSK010000068.1 GCA_025352695.1 Ferruginibacter sp.
TAAACTCATGCCTTTGTATTCCATCAGGCAACTTACGTCATACGCTGCTACGCTGCGGATAAAAGGTTCTCCATGACCGGTGCAACTAATGGCACAGGTTGTATCATTGGCATACGTACCGGCCCCGATAATAGGGCTATCACCAATGCGTCCATATTTCTTATTCGTCATTCCTCCGGTGCTAGTGGCCGCTGCAATATTGCCATTGCAATCACAGGCAACTGCCCCTACGGTTCCAAATTTTTTATCTTTCATCAACTGTTCCAATTGCTGATGTGTATGATCTAATGAATAAGTATCGCTGTCCCTCAGTTGCTTCCACTGGTCATAGCGAAACTGTGAAAAGAAAAATTCGTCGGGCTCTAATTTAATGCCTTGCTTGATGGCAAAATCATTAGCACCTTTGCCACTTAAAAAAACATGATTGCTATTACGCATCACTTCCATGGCCAATTCTATGGGGTTGCGTACGTTGCGAACACCGGCAACGGCGCCTGCTGAAAGATCTTTACCATTCATAATAGCAGCATCCATTTCCTGTACCCCTTTCTTTGTAAAAACAGAACCACGACCTGCATTAAACAACATATTGTCTTCTAAAATAACAATGGTAGCTTTTACTGCATTGGTTGATGAGCCACCTTCTTCCAATACTGCATAGCCTGCTGCAAGTGCATCTTCCAGTCCCTGCAGGTAAGCCCTTTCAAGCTCCGGTGTCATGTCTTCTTTTAAAATAGTACCTGCACCACCGTGTATGGCTAAAGAGATTTTTTGCATTTAATCAATTATTTTATAAGATCGAAATTAGATTATTTATAACACAATCATTAAATAGTAACTGGTAATAAATAACCAACTACTTGATGGAGGTGTAGCAGTATTCGAAGTTTTTGAATATTAAGTTTTAATAAACTTAAGCTAAAGAATGGATGGCTGCAATTGTTAGAAATGAACTAACGTTTTAAAACAAAAAATAAAATTCAACTATTCTTTATTTTATCAACAATCATTTGCTGCGTAATCATATTCATACAGGCATGATCTCCCCGAAAGCAAGGCTTATTGCCAAAGACAGAACAGGGTCTGCAGGAAAGTTCTGCCTGCACAATATTTTTTTTCTGTTGCGCCCAGCCGTAAAAGCCGGCATACCAATGGGTAGCTCCCCAGATACTTACGACAGGCACATTAAACAAAGAAGCCAGGTGCATGTTGGCAGAATCCATACTTACCATTAGGCCAATATTACTTATAATAGCAAGCTCTTCTGCAAAAGAAAATTTACCCGTAATATTAATTACACCAGCCAATTCATCTGCCCATAATTGAAGAATAGAGACCTCCTTTTGGCCCCCACCAAAAAGTAAGATGGTATTATTTTCGCCCGCTAATTGCTGCACTACAGCTTTCATTTTTTCAAGCGGATACATTTTTTCTTCATGTTGTGCAAAAGGTGCTACGCCAATTATTTTTTTACCTGTAGAAAATATATTTTGTATGGCTACGGGAATGGTTTGCTTGCCAAAAACTGGTGAGTCATTTTTTAATACTACTACCAATCCTAATTTTCTAAAAACAGCTGCATAGCGTTCCTGCGTGGAAATGAGTGGTATAAAAACTTTATTTTTTTTTCTTGTTAACGCATTTTTTTCTTTTCTGCCTTTGTCAATAGTTGCTATTTTAAAACCACTAAAACCAAAAAATATTTTTAATAACGAAGTCCGCAAAACACTGTGCAGATCTGCAATAGCATTAAATTTATTGGTTGTACTTAATTCTTTAAATAACTCGTATATACCTGCAATACCATTATGTTGCTTTTGTAAATAAGCAGGATAAAAATGACAACGTTCTATTCCCTGAAACAATGGTTGCAAAAAAGAATTAGATACCACAGTAATGCGTACCTGCGGATTTTGCTGTAATACATTTTTAATAACGGGTACTGTCATGGCAACATCGCCCATAGCAGAAAAACGAATAACCAGTATATGTTGGGATGGTTGCACTTATTTAATTTGCTGTTGATACAAAACCGGATTTAAGCCTGGATCATTGTACATTTTCATTTGTTTGTATGCTTTCATGTACTTATTTCCATGGGCAATATCAGTAATTAATTCATCTATAGCAGTTGACAAGTCCTTGCGCTGGTCTGATAAAACAGCCAGCTTTTCTGTACAGGCTACAGTGTGTTCTGCAATAGCGTTGGTGCGGTTTACCTCTATATTCATATGGTAAATTTTAAGCGCAAGAATGGATAACCTGTCGATTGCCCATGCAGGACTTTCTGTATTAATGGTGGCACTTTCTTTTGGATGAATATCTTTGTATTTCATTAAAAAATAGCTATCAATATATTCAACCATGTCTGTTCTTACCTGATTAGATGCATCTATTTTTCTTTTTAAAGAAAGTGCTTCCATCGGATCGATTGCGGGATTGCGTATAATATCTTCCAAATGCCATTGCACAGTATCTACCCAATTTTTTGCATACAATAAATGTTCAAAATCCGCTACCGGATAAGGATTATTGCTAGCAGTACTCACCTCATCTACCAAATGATAATCCTGTATACAAGTATCAAAAATATCATTACATAATTTACTTACCATAACTTAAAAAAGATGTTATTCAGTTGATTTTTTATTACTAACTGCAAGATAATATAAAGGAATTCCAATTAATGTAATTATTAAACCAGGCCAGGTAAACTGGGGTTTATACAAAATTAATAAAGTACAAAAACTACTACCCATTAATATATAAACAAGGGGCAATACGGGATAGCCAAAAGCTTTATAGGGCCGGTCTGCGTCCGGATATTTTTTTCGTAATATAAAAATACCCGCAATGGTTAACACATAAAATATTACCACTATAAAAGAAACCATATCAAGCAAATCTCCATATTTTCCGCTCAGGCACAACACACAAGCCATGGCGCATTGTATCCAAAGTGACCATTCGGGAACTACATTTTTATTTAAAGTACCTGCTTGTTTAAAAAATAATTTATCCTGCGCCATGGTGTAATATACACGGGCACCCGCCAATATTAATCCATTGTTACAACCAAAAGTTGATATCATTATCATTACTGCAATAATGATGGTACCGGAGCTTCCAAAAATAGCTTCAGATGCACTTAGCGCTACCCTGTTATCTTTTGCAAAAGCCAGCTCGTGCAATGGTACAGTGGCAAGGTAAACCACATTTGTTAAAACATAAATTACAGTAACTATTAGGGTTCCTAAAAATAAACTTAACCCGATATTTCTTTTGGGATTTTTTATTTCTCCTGCAATAAAAGTTACATTGTTCCAGGCATCGCTGCTAAAAATACTACCCACCATCGCACTTGCCATTGCACCCAATGCAGCACCTATTAACAAAGGTTCAAAACTAATAGTACCTTTTGTTTTTGTAAGGTGTTGCATTGTCCAGGCATTCTGCCAGTTAGCATTCCATACATCCCACTTAAAAGCGATAAAACCAGCAATGATCAATCCAAAAAGTGACAATAATTTTGTTGAGGTAAAAATGGTTTGTATAAACTTTCCGGTCTTAATCCCTTTTGTATTGATAAAAGTTAACAAAACAATTAATACAATTGCTACCAATTGAGCGTAGTGAATTTTTAAACCAATTACTTCAAATGTATTTATATCTTCCCATGCCAGTGCAGGAAAAAAGTAGCCCGCAAATTTTGCAAATCCAACAGCTACTGCTGCAATGGTCCCTGTTTGGATGACAGCAAAAAAACTCCATCCGTACAAAAAACCTATTAATGGATTGTAGGCTTCTTTCAGGTAAACATATTGACCTCCTGCTTTGGGATACATCGCACTTAACTCACCATAACTTAGTGCAGCTGTTAAAGTCATAAAACCTGTAATAAGCCAGGCTACCAGCAACCAGCCTGCACTGCCCATATCTTTCAGCATATCTGCACTCACAATAAATATTCCCGAACCAATCATAGATCCGGCTACAACCATGGTAGCATCAAACAATCCTAACGAAGGTTTAAAACTAGTAGAATCTTGACTCATAAATTTTACAGGTATTTGGTTTAAGGATAGAGCATAAAAAAACCCGTTATTGTTATAACGGGAATGAAGATATATAAATTGATTGAAATTATCGTTTAACAGATTCTTTCATTTGTTCGTTTAAACCTTTAATTACATCCTTGGTAATGTTTAGGGTAGAATCTTTAAAAAATAAATAATCAAGTCCTGTGCCCGTGGCCAATATGTAACTGTAGTTTTTATCTTTATTATACTCCTTCATAAAAGCCCTTACTTTACTTTGCATATCCTCCATTATTTTAGTTCCTTTTTCTGCAAGCCGTTGCGCTTTATTTTGTTTGGTTCCTTCAATCTCCCGTTGCTTTTGCCCTAATTTAGCCTGAAAAGTTTCTGCTTCCTGCTGTGTAATGGCATTACCTTTTTTTAAAAACTCATCCCTTTCTGTTGTTAAAACACGGTAAGAGTTTTCGTATTCCTGCGAAATTATCTTTTGTTCTGTTTCCAGCTCTTTTTTACGTTGTTTAATAAAAGTTACATTATTGTTTAAAGAGTCCAGCTCCACATATGCTACGATAGGAATTTTATCGCCGCAACTATCCCTTTGTCTATATCCTTTGGTTGCATCTCCAATAGTGGCGATTTTTTTATAATTACTAAAATGCAGGTAATATAAAACCCCCACTGCTGCAACTAATAAAATATTTAAACCAAGGGAAAATTGCTTCATGCGCCAATTAATTATTTGGAGCAAGATAGTTAGAATGAAAGATTTTTCAATAAATAAAAGTCAAGTTTTAGGAAAGGGTTAACATCCAAGAGCTAACGAATTCTTCTAACAATAATGCAAGCTTCTTATAAAATAAAAATATACTATCTTGGACAAGAAGCTAAGCGGAGCTGCGTTGGAAGCTTATTCGCTTGTGTAAATCGTACACTTTATGCCTAACAGTATTGAACTGTAATTTTTCCTTTGAAATGCTTGAACTTCGGCATTTAAATTATCAAACGCAGCTTAAATTATTAAATATTTTCACCAATAAAAGTAGCTATACAGAATTGTTCAATTATTAAAAATGAAAAAATGAGGACTGGTTAAGCTAAAAAAAGATACTTTTTAAAAGTGTAAAAAAGATATTTTAAATTTATACCGTTTAAACATCATAAATGACCCAATCTCCTTTACATGGCATAATGCAACCTAATAATTACACGTACCCCTTAGCACTACTATGTAAATCAAAATGGTAATAAATAGCAGGCAAATTAATGGCAGCAATATAATTTTACTTTATTTAAAATGTGGCTATTAGTTTTTGTGCTTTACCCAAATTAATTTCAAATACATCTCGATTTTTTTTAATCCCCTTCCTATTCCATTTAGGTGTGTTTTCACCAAAATTATCTTTAATGCGAACAATACCTGACTTTGAAGTAACAATGCTAAACCAAACTGTTTTGTTTTTTTTTCTAACCGCAGACACTTTGTATCCGCCCTCGGCCCTTAAATCATTAAATGAAGCATTTGCCCATTTGTGTGGCGTAGCAGGAAAAATACGAATTACACCAGAATTGAGTTTACCGGGTGTGGCGCTCCAGCTTTGCAGTAACATTTCTTGTACCGCCTGCGACGCAAGAAAGTTACCTTCTAAAGTAAAGGGGCGGTAAGTAAAATCTGAATAGCCACTTTTAGTTTGGTCGCCATTGGCATGAAAGCCATTTCTTAAAACAAATGCTTTAGTATAAATATCCAAATTTTTTATGGCGGCTTCTGCATCACCAACCCTTGCCTGTAAACAGCTCATCCACGAAAAACTATATCCGCACCATTGGCTTGTACCAAGACTATCCCACTTGCGTAAACTTGCATCAATTATTTTACTTTCATTTTCGCCCCCATCTTTAGTAATCAAATTAAAAGGATATAACCCCATAATATTTGACAGATGCCGATGGCTATAAGGTAATTCCGTATTTGCATCTACTAACAAAGTACCATCTGCCTTCGTATGAAAATCGCCTAAACTTATGGCGGCATCCGACCATTTTTTTACATCACTATGCATACCATTTGCTTCTGCCATTTCTTTTAAAGAAAGAAATAACATTTTCAAACACATCATATCATAATTACTATTTGGTTGTAACCAAGCTTTAGGGCTACTATCAAAAATTTCCGGAGAAGAAGACAGCGGTAACTTTAAAAAACCCTTTTCATCAGGTTTTAATAAACCCAGCATACATTCTCCCACACCAGAACTCCATGGATAAGCTTTTTCTTTTAAAAAATTTGCATCTGCGGTGTATAGCCAATGTAAATAAAATAGATGAGCGCTCCAGGCACTCATTGTAGGTGATAAACTATATTGTCCCCACCCACCCAAAGGCTGACCAGAATAAGACATTACACCCGGACATGCAAGGCCTCCGGTTCCATAAAAATCTCTGGCAAAATCCTTAAATGATTGGCGCCTGTCCCACAAAAAATTCAGGTACGAAGCACCTTCATCAAACCGGCCGGATTCCTGATAAGCCATGTAGGTCATTTGCGTATTTAGATCGTTGTGATAATCTCCTTTCCATGGCGGCAGCGAACCATCATCTGCAGTCCATACACCTTGAAGCGGCATTGGTGGCGCATCAGAACGGGATGCAGCCCCATAAAAATATTGCACGAGGTTATATTGTTTTTGTATTGCCGTGTCAGGTACAGTAACACTTGATTCTTCCCAGAATTTTTTCCACCATTGTGCATGCGATTTTTGTATAGCTATATATCCTTGTTGCAAGGCATCATTGCATCGCTTAACAGCCAATGCTAAAAAGTTAATAGCATCCGTTGTAGTAGTAATAGTTAATGCCAGTAACGTTTCATTTTTTATTTGTTTTGATTGAAGATAAACACAGTATTTTAAGCCATCGGCTGCTTGTTGAATATACCATTGCGCATTAACAGACTTTCCCTTTTCGGCTTCCGGATAACCTAATTTGCTTACAGATCCTCCACTTGATGGCCCCGCCTTGTCGCCAGTGTTTTGACGATACACATCCATTGTAGTTAGCAGGTTAATTGCATTTGGCAACGTTCCGTTTATCGATACCAAAGCAACAGGTTGCGTAGCACTATACATGGCTTTAATAACCACTTTTGAATTGAACCTTGCAGTAGCTTCTGCACCAGCAAAATTTAATTCAAAGTTTTTTACAATTTCCGAAACTGGTAACTTTATTTCTATTCTCCCCGCAGGTAATTTTGTTGGAGTAACGCCATTATAAGGTCCGTCCCACCACTTTTCTACAACACTAAATTTACTTTGCGCTACCATATTAACACATTTTTGAAAAGTATATTTCTTCCACCATTCTTTTTCACCGGATGTACGTTCATCCCATAAATCACCCCTATCTAAAGATAACCTGATGGTATTATTTTCTCCCCATAACAAGCCCCCCATTAATCCATTACCTAAAGGAATAGCCTCGTCCCAACTAGTTATTGGGGCTTTTAAAAAAAGATCATACTGTGCTTCTGGCAGGGTAACCTGTTGGCCGCTGGCACAAAAAAAGCAGCTGCTACTTAAGAACAATAATACTATTTTGAAGTTTTGCATTGCATTGATTTTAGATGAAAAAAAATTCATTTTATTAAAGTATTTAACTCTTATTTTTCTAGGCTATGAAATTATAAATATTTTGTGATTTAACTGTATTACAGAAATTATTTTCCCCGCTGTAAGGCAAGATTAAAATTTTATATTTATTCTTACTTCTTGACCTTTTTTACATCCGTCTTTACCTGGCTTACTTCCATATTTTTAATATTGATAGTAGATTTCCATTTAATATTAAATTTATTTTTTTGTATACTTACATTTTTACGAACCGTTAATGTAATGATATTTTATTACTGCCTGGGCTTATTAAATACGACTGGTTAATTGTGTTGTTACTAAATACCAATCCATCTAAACTTCTGGCTTTAAGCAACGGCCTATCGTATATTTTAAAAACATTGTTTTCAATCCCAATATTTTAATGCACATAATATCCCTTTACTAATTAATGATTTTCCGGTGCAATGGCAATTATATAATTATCTGGCGTTAAATTAAAAGCACATTCTTCAAATATATTATATCATATTAAAATATTCTGTACAGGGCCATATTCGTACCAGCTTGAGGCATCATCGCTTATCAAAATGGCGTACATTCCGGTTCTATAAAATGTATTCCCTTCAATCAAAACTTTTTTACATGTTGAAACTAATAAACCCCTTGTATTGGTTGATTTAAAGCGGCAATTACGCAGTTTAAATGCAGGTGTTCAGGTAAGATTTTTAAACAATCGCCAAGCAGTAATCCATTTGCTACAGCCTGCATCAGCTAAAGTTCCATTTCTGTTGTAGAAATTAGTTTAGCTGATTTTATGATGCCTTGTGCAAATACCTGCAAGCTTTCAGCATGTACAAAAGCAATGCTATCAGTTGCAAGAAAAGCTTTAAAACCAAAGGTTTGATGGTGCATGAAAGCTTAGAGATAGTTTTATCGAAGTCGAATATTCAGCTATAATTAATGTACTTATGTAGTTTCACTGTGCCGTAATCCAACACCTAGTAAGATTATTTTTTAAATAGATTATCTAAACGCTATTACTGAAAATAGCCTAAGTCTTCTACTAGCCAAAGCAATAATAAATTTTAAAATAATAATCAGATGCTGGCGTGCAGCCGCAATAAAATGTAGTTTAACAATGGATAGAATTAGGCTTTTAGTTAATAAACAAATTATGGCAATGGCCGAAAAAATTGCAAAAGTTATGTATAATGCAGGGAAGAAGGGTTAATTAAAATGTCTGGCAAATTCTAAGTTATAACCATATTGTTTTAATGCTTTATTTATTACAAACGAAATATTACTTTTTATTAAAAAGATGTCCCCATTGTAAAAAAATATTTTTGAATTTGCGTTTGAAGTCGTCATATTTTTAACGATATTTTTTTCAATTTGTTTAAGGCACAACATTGAAAGAAACCAAATAATAAAATTAATTGAAATAATATAACCAATCAACAAATTAAATTTAGAATTTTTCAAGTAATTACAAGTAAAAAGCATCAATAAATTAGTTTATGCAAAATGGAATAAAAGTATCTTAATTTAATTCTTTGGATACCCGAAAGAAATATCGTTTTACGATACTGATATTATGAGCATTAATAATAAATGTAAGAAATGTAATTTACTAATAGAATATTTGTTGGTACACCACTTAAATAAGTGGTAGATAATTAGTTACCTAATTACACCTATTGTGAGTTTTATTTGATACTAATTAAACAAAAACTCCACATCTTCTTTACTGAGTTGCTTTACAAAACCTTCATTATCCCCAATCAAATTGTCACTGAGTTCCCTTTTTCGTTGTTGCAGTTGAACAATCTTTTCTTCAATAGTATCCTTGCAAATCATCTTGTAGGCAAACACATTTTTTGTTTGGCCAATGCGGTGAGTACGGTCAATTGCTTGTTGTTGTACCGCATTGTTCCACCAGGGATCAAATAGAAAAACATACGTTGCAGCTGTTAAAGTAAGACCTGTATTACCCGTCATCAGGCTTATTAAAAACACATTGGTAGTATTAGCAGGTTCCTGAAAATCAGCTACCATAGCTGCTCGTTGTTTAGGTAGCGTACTTCCATCAAGATGGTAAAAAGAAATTCCTTTTTTACTAAAAGTTTCTGCCAGCAGGTTCAGCATTTTTTTAAACTGAGAAAATACCAATACTTTATGATTGCCCAAATTGGCCAACTCCTCCAGCAGGATGGACATTTTTACAGAATGGTCAGTTGTTTGTTCTTCAACAGGTAATAACAGCGGCGAACTGCAAATCTGTTTCAATTTCATAATGCCTTGCAGCACCGCCAGTTTGCTTTTACCAAGACCTTCTGTTTTAATGTTTAAAAACAGATTGGTTTTAATACGTTCTTTAATGCCATCATACATATCTTTTTGTGCCACGCCCATGTTGCACCACAAAATAGATTCTGTTTTTTGCGGAAGGTCTTTTGCTACCTGTTCCTTAGTTCGACGCAGAATAAAAGGAGCGGTTATTTTTTGTAACATCGCTATCTTTTCTTCATTTCGGTCACGGTCAATAGCATCGGCATATTCTCTTTTAAAAAATTCTTTGTTACCAAACATACCTGGTAATAAAAACTCTAATTGTGCGTACAAATCAAAGGTATTGTTCATTACAGGAGTACCACTTAATGCAATCCTGCTATGTACCTGCAACTGGTAAATAGCTCTTGTACTTTGCGCAGATGGATTTTTAATATTGTGACTTTCATCTACCACAGCTACATCAAAAACAATGGCGGATAGTTTCGCTATATCCGAACGCATGGTGCCATAACTGGTAATGCAAACATCCATTGAACCGGCAATAATAGCACTGATATCTCTGGACTGCCCATGATGTATATAAGTGCGTATATGTGGCGCAAATTTACCGATCTCCTGCTGCCAGTTATAGATTAATGAAGAAGGGCAAACAATCAATACCAACCCATCCTTTAACTGTTCTAACCTATCAACAATAAAGCAAATAGTTTGTAATGTTTTACCCAATCCCATATCATCTGCCAAACAAGCACCCGCATTTATTTCTGCCAGTAACTTCAACCATTCAAAACCTTTTTGCTGATAAGGTCGCAAAGTGGCATTTATTTTTTTAGAGATTGGATACAACACTTCTTCCGGTTGTTGCCAACGCTCCCAGTTTTTCCACCAGGCATCACTCACTGTTATTTTTAATAGTTGTTCAGAGCCTGTATTTTTTTGTTCAGTAATGGCCAGCCATTGGGGAATATTCAATTGCATTTTATCTACCTTGCTGTGCTTAATGATGGTAGCATATTCTACCAGCCAGCTCTCTGGTAAAACTCCCAGCGAACCATCTTTTAACATCACGGCCCGTTGCCCTGCAATCAACATTTTTTGTAACTCTGCCAAGGGTATTTTTTCTTTTCCAAATTGTAAAGAAAAATCTGCCAGTAAAACATTGCTATCCTTTTTTACAATATTTATTTTGGTAACTGGTTTACGTGGTGAGTACCTGAAATGTGTAAGCATATCAATCCCTACCAGTTCAATATCCAACTCCAGTAATTGGTGATAAACTTTTAAAAACCATTGCTTTTTTTGTGCTTCGGCAAAAGATACATAATACCAGCCGTTCAATTGTTTTACAAAATTTGGATGCAGTGCTTCCAGTTGTTTTTTAAATGCCTGCTCTATTTCCTTATTGCGCTTTACAATAATTGCTGCGCCATTGTTAGTAGTTTCAAAATGATCCTTCCACTCCCCTTCTGCCATGTAACCGTCATACAACCATTGAGGCGTTAACACCAAAAATGAATTACTTATTTCACTCAATAAAACCCGTTGGCGTGGAGCTACATCAATAGTTGTTACCGCAAATAAATTATTTCGTTGAACGGTGTAATTTTCTTCTAGCTTACTCAGTATATTTTGTGCCAGTAAATCAGGCGCATTGCTGTACTGCTGAAAATTGTTTTGAACCAACCACTCAAGTGTTTGGTAATCTTTATTTGACAAGAGGAAATATTCGTTTTTGCTTTCGAGCAAAAAGTGAAAGCGGCGAAAACTTTCCAAATAATAATCGCTACCATTTATGGTTGCAATGCTTATAAGCTTTAATGCCGTGCCTTCTTTTACAAGATCAAATTTTAAGGTAGGTGTGTACTTACTGAATGAGCAAGACGCCGTGATCATATTACCCGTTACAGGATTGGGCAACTGGTGATACCATTTAACGAGGTTTGCAAAAGGTTTAAAAAATGCAAACTGTTCCTGTAATTTTCGTGCATACGCAGATAGTAAAAACTGTTTTAACGCCAAACCTGATTTTTGTTGTTTGTGCCGTTTTACTATTTCATCTTCCAAGATGTAAAGGCCTTCATATGTAAGCCAGTACAAACCCTGTTTTGCCTGGTTGGGAAGGTGGTGGTAATACTTTCGAAGTTCCAGTGTATCAAGGTCTGTAATATCATATTTTAAGCCTTTGTCATTTTTGCTTACATGAATAGATCGCAGGATATTTTTATCCTCCGTTAATTGAAGGGGCAATAATAGAAGTGCAGTTTTCTTTTCAGTTTTTTTATCGGCCATCATGTTGCGGTAAATGTAAAAGAAATACTTTTAAAATAACGGAGAAAATTTGTTTAAAAAAATACCAATAAAAAGATTATAATTTAGTTGTTGGCATTTGGTATTTAGTCATAAATAATGGCATTTTTAGATCAATTATTTTTAAATGACATTATTTTTTTGAATATTTTTTATGCGCTTAGCACTTGATCATCGGCAGGCTGCGTAACGGAGTCTTGCTGATTATAATATTAAAGGCAGGTTGTTTTGCGTAACTATCTGATTCTTAAATTTGAAAAAGGCTACATATAGGTATGCGGTAAAAGAGGGTGACACAAGGATGATGACCAAAGCTAAAATGTTGGTGCAATATTTATATTTTTAAGAAATTACTACCAATAGAAAATGTTACAATGCAGTCCTACCGTCTCTTTCCATTTGCTTCTTTTTCTTTTTGCTATATTTTTTTTCGTATTCCAGTATTTCTTTAGTCTTTACTTTTTCGTCAGGTTTTTCTATAGCTGGTTTTGTTATTGCAATACTTTTATCATCAGGATTTTTTAATAACCTGCCACGATCATAGGTTTCCATTTTAATAAACTTCTCCCCCGGTGAATAATATTTCCATTCGCCGTGCGGCACACTGTATTGTTCTGCCTGCACAATTTTATAACTGGCTACTTCATTGTTTCCCTGCCCGTAAACCGGGATGGTATCGTAAGGTGCATCTGGATTGTACCCCTTCCATTCTTCATGTTTAAGAAGGTCGCCTAAAAAAGAAAAATATTCCTGCACACCATCTTTACCACCTAATTTATAATTTTCTATGGCAAGTATATCGCCTGAGCTATTGTACTTACGCCATGGTCCAGTTTTTTTATCATTTTTATAATAACCTTCTTCTTCAAAGCCGGGCTCTCCTCTTAGCTCTGCTACTGTAACTACCCATTTCCCTTGCTTTAAGCTTTTTTTATCTACCGCATTAATAGTATCTCCTTTTATTGATATCTGAAAAGATTTGTATTGAGCTTCAGCATTGAAACCAATCGTAAGTAAGGCCCCTGTTGCACAAACAAAACAAATAATTTTATATTGAATACTTTTCATACTAAAGTTTTTATTGGTACTGCTTAAAATGCAAACTTACTCTTTTGTAAACACAACAAAAGATTGATCATTTTTTTTAACATCTGTTATACAACTACCATTTACAATACTTGAATATATTTATGCCGACTGGATGAAGCTATTAATCCTTAAGGCAACGCAAAAGCAATAATTTTATTCCCTTTTGGTGTACCTAATTTTTCACCACCGCAGGCCATCACAATATATTGCTTACCATTAATGCTGTACATAGCAGGCGTAGCAAAGGATGCGGCAGGCAAAGATATTTGCCACAATAGTTTGCCTGTGTATTTATTAAATGCCCTGAACATTCCATCCTTGGTAGCAGCAATAAAGAGTAATCCATTTTCGGTTACAATGGGTCCACCATAATTTTCGCAGCCAGTAGGTTTAGTATTCTGATCTGGCAAGCCTGGAGTTATGCCCAACGTAATTTGCCAGAGATGTTGGCCCGTATTTAAATCAATGGCTGTAAATGTACCCCATGGGGGTGTAATAGCAGGCAAGCCTTTATTATCTAAAAACTTTTTATAACCGGTGTGTTTATATTTATCAGCAGGTATTGCAGCAAAATTTGCAGAGGCTGCTTCCTTTTTTTCAATACCAAATAAATATTCTACCAACCGATCTTTTTCATCTTTGGTAATAGTAGAAACGCCCGGCATTTTTCCTTTGCCATTCGTAATAACCTGGTGTACATATTGCTGTGTTTGTTTTTGTGCAATACCATTAAGATTTGGGTAGCCGCTTAATGCATTGCCCATTTTATCTTTACCATGACAAGCACTGCAATGCACGGTATACATTTGTTCACCTATGGATAGTTGCTTACCGGTTGCATTGGCTGTAACTGGTATTTTTTGTTGCGCTTCCATTTTTAAAAACCATGCCATCTCGTTGGCGTTTACATATAAAATACCTTTAAAAGGATCAGCCGCTGCACCACCATATTCTGCTCCGCCATCATAGCCGGGCAGTAATAAAACATTGTTAGTATCCGGTGAAGCAAAAGTTCTTTTATCTGCTGCCGCCAATATTTTTATTAGCTCGGCTTTGTTATTGGCAAAAGGACTGATATCATTTACTGTCAATAAATTTGATTCTCTTGCGAAAGGTTTTGGTAAAGTAGGAATCGGTTGTGTTGGCCATGCCTGCTCCCCTGGCAACTTTGAAGAAAAGGCAGTTGTTTCATTAATTGGAAACAATGATTTTCCAGTATTTCTATCCAATACGAATGTGTAGCCCTGCTTTGTTACCTGCGCAACTGCATCAATCTGCTGGCCGTTTTTTAAAACGCTTACTAAATTAGGTGGCGCCGGAGGATCCCTGTCCCACATATCATGATGAATTAATTGAAAGTGCCATTTGTAACTCCCATCATTTGCATTTAGGGCAAGCAAACAGTTTGCATAAAGATTAGCACCCTTTCTATTACCCCCGTAAAAATCAGGCGCAGCAGAACCCAACGGAATAAAGATGGTACCGGTCTTTTCATCAAGTGCCATACCTGCCCAATTATTCACTGCACCAACATTTAAGTTTTTATAAGCATTAGCTGGCCAGGTTTCATAACCCTTTTCTCCCGGTTGTGGAATCGTGTGAAATATCCAGACTAATTTACCTGTTCGCACGTCAAATGCTCTTACATCGCCAGGCGCAGCACCTGCATCTTCTGCAACCCTTACCGGCATAATAATTAAATTTTTATATACCGTTCCAGGCGTAGTACTGGTAATGTATTTATCTTTTGCAGCTGCGGATAAACCAGTATGTAGATCAACTTTTCCATTGTTACCAAACGTAGTAATTAGCTTTCCATCTGTAGCATTTAATGCAATCAGGTTTGTTGCTACCGTATAAAGTATACGCTTATCATTCCCATTTTCCCAATAAGCTACACCCCTGCTGGTACCACTTGAACCTGATGAATCTTTGTACAACCACAATTCTTTTCCTGTAACGGCATCCAGCGCAAAAGCTTTTAAAGCTGCAGTTACGCCGTATAAAACACCATTCACCATCACTGGGTTCATTTGCATTTGGCCACTATCGATAGCGTTATAAGTCCATGCAATTTTTAACCGTTGCACATTGCTGGTATCAATTTGGTCCAGGGTTGAATAGTGGTTTCTATCTGCGCCACCGAGGTATTGACTCCAGGTATCGTATTTATTTTTCGGCGAAGATTTACACCCTGCAAATAAAATAATAACTACAATTAGCTTTATAATTTTCATACAACCGTTATTTTTTTAAAATTATACGGCTTATCATTTATCATGATAAGCCGTATAATTTTAAAAGCTTTTAAAGAAAAAATTTTTAGTGGTTCTTTTAAAAATACTGAATTTTTTCTACTGCTTATTAAAGTATTTCTGTTATTTTTTTAACTTCTCCACTTGGGCATTATAAAACTTTACTGTCTCAATTACATCTGGCATATTATTTTCCCAGTTTGATTCATGTTCAATTGAAAACATGCCTTTAAAATTCTGACGTTTTAATTCGGCAAAAACTGGTGCAAAGTCAATCACTCCTTTTCCTACAATGGTATCTGCTGCATCTGTTTTATCAAATTTTACAATGTCTTTTAAATGAACACCGTACACATGGCCTTCTAGTTTTTTTAAACAGTCAACCAGGTTTAATCCATTGCGTGCCCAATGACCAAGATCTGCACAAGAACCGATATTTGCATGCCCTTTTATTGCAGCCAACACTGAGTCAGGGTGCCAATAGCCATTCGGCTTAGGATGATCATGAATAGCAATTTTTATACTATACACGCCGGCAAGACTATCCACCAAATCCCACTGGGTTTTTATTGGCTCGCTAGTAATATAACTTAATCCAAATTCTTTTGCCAATTCAAAAGTTTTTACCCAGTCTTCTTTTGTACCGGGAGTAGTTACACCCATTGCCACCATTTTAATATCGTGCAATTTCAACAGGTCTTTTAATTTTTGTCTACCAGCAGCCGTCATGCTAATACCAAATGTGTCCTTGCCGGTTTTATCGAGCACTTGTCCTGGAAAGGCTTCAATGAATTTTATACCGGCACTATCTGCTTTTGCCAAAGCTTCTTCTTGTGTAAACAACCTAAATGTCCACAATTGAACACCAATTTTCCAATTATCGGTAACTGTTGTACTATCTACTGCAGAAACAGTGGCTGCCGTTTCTTTTTGAGATGATGGATTATTGCAAGCAATAAAAATAAGCAACGTTAATATACCTCCAAAAAGAGGAAATTTATTTTTCATGTAATAAGTTTTTAATGATTAATTATAACAACAATTATTATACAATTTACTACTAACGTTTGTAAAAAAAAACTTTAGCTTCTGTAATATTATTTCACTTTTAGTTTGAGCGCATACAAATAACCATCAGCACTACCAACATACAGCACATTCTTTTTAACAACAGGAGAAGCAACTACCGAGCCCAAGGTATAAAAATCATCCATCACTTTTTTATTGGTGGTGTATAAATAAAGATCTGCATTTTTAGCCAAATACATAAAATTTAGTGTGTCATTTTTTAATGCGGTAGTAGCATATTTTTTTCTTGCCTCTGTTGAAAAAACAGTTCCTATTTTTGGTGTACCGTCAATATCAATTGAAAATATATTTCCTGTAAAATCTCCTACATACGCAGTGCTACCAGCAAGTGCCGGCGTACCAAAAACGTAGCCATTGGTTTTAAACCTGAATTTTTCTTTACCCGTTTTAATCTCTAAACCCAAAAGTAAATAAGTATCCGATGTTCCAACATATATCAGCTCATCCTTAATAACTCCCGAACTGATGATCCATGAATTTTCTGTATCATATACCCAAATAATATTTCCATTGGCGGCATTTAAGGCATAAAAGTGTGCATCTCTTGAACCAAAATATACTACGCCATTTTGTACCGTAGCCGAAGCTTGTATGCCGGTCATTGCAGGCTTTTCGCCAGTTTTAAATTTCCATTTTTCTTTTCCAGTTGTTGCATTAATGGCATACATATAAGTATCCCAGCTTCCAATGTAAATAGTGCCATTATACAAGGTTGGACTTGCATGAATAATTCCGTTTGTTTTAAAGGTCCACCGTAACAATCCATTTGTTGCATCAACAGCATACAAATTACCATCGCTGCTTCCAAAATACATTGAAGTGCATTGCTTGTTTTGTAAACAATAGGAGATGAAAGAAAACAATCCCACAGGTCATCCATATAAATGCCCGATGGCTACATACCCCAGTATGATGTATGCCCGATATGCTTCTCGCCGCCTGTTTTAGATTTCCAATTTTGTTTACCCGTAGTAAGATTGATCGAATAATAGTAGCCATCATAACTTCCAATATATACATTATTGCCATAAACTGCGGGTGAAGAATGTACAGCAACACCGGTGGTAAATTTCCGTTTTTTGTTTCCCTGTATGTATGTTAATGGCATAAAGATTTTTATCTTCGCTACCCACCAATGCGAGACCCTTAATGATAATAGCCGATGAAAATATTTTACCTTCAGTTTTAAATTTCCATTTAATTCCTTTAACCATTTGATAGGGTTTTAGGCCTTCTTTAACAGGTTTTATATATGCATGAAACATGGCTGACGATGGAACAATGTTCTGTTGAGCATTTATTACTATTGTAAAAAAGCTGCAAATAAAAAGTAATAAAATTTGTTTCATTGGTATTTAGTATCCAAGCA
The DNA here is from genome assembly GCA_025352695.1 of Ferruginibacter sp. Taxonomy (GTDB): domain Bacteria; phylum Bacteroidota; class Bacteroidia; order Chitinophagales; family Chitinophagaceae; genus Ferruginibacter. The sequence goes on from JANXSK010000068.1 coordinate 18,047, forward strand.
GTAAAATAGTTGATTTCTTGGACGATATTGTTGTTATAAAAATTTATATTAAATTATTTTCTGTATTCTTTCTTTAAAAAAAAGATTCTCAATTTTTAATACGCAACTCCCGCCTGTTGTAATATTTCATCCATTATTTTGCTGATTGATAAAGTTAATTTATGAGGCACTTTATTGCTTTGCAATAAACCTTTATCCAAACAATCCATTACTTCTTTAACTTCATGTTCAAAACCATTGCTTGCATGCGGCATAGAAAATTTTTGTGTGGTGCCATCATTTAAATGAACTGTAAAATCTGTAGCCTTAAACCATGGATTATTAATTTTGATACGCCCTTTTGTTCCAATGATCTCTGCTTCAATGGCTGTATTAATATTGATTGTAGATAAGATATGTGCTGTTTGACCATTGGCATATTGTAGTACCACATTGGCATATTCATCTACACCAGTAATGGTTAGTTTTGAAACAGTTTTAATGGCAGTTGGCTCACCGAGTATTAAGGTGGCTAAAAAAATTGGATAAATACCAATATCCATTACAGAGCCGCCACCCAAGGTTTTGTCAAACAACCTGCTTGCAGGATCAACAGGTGCAGAAAAACCAAAATCAGCACTTACAAATTGCGGTGTGCCAATTACATCTTCTGCTATAAGTGAAAGAATTTTATCAATAAACGGCATGCAGGCAGTCCACATACCTTCCATAAAAAACAGGTTATTTTTTGTTGCCATAGCAATCATCTCTGCTGTTTGCTGTGGCGAAAGCGACATAGGCTTTTCGCACAAGACTGCTTTATTGTGTTGCAAACAAAGTAAGGTTTGTTCGTAATGAAATGGATGTGGCGTGGCTATATAAATAATATCTACGTTTTCATCTTTCATCAGGTCGGTATAGTTATTATACCATTTAGTAGCAGTGTATTTAGTGGCATACGCTTTTGCGTTATCCATATCACGAGATGCAACTGCATACACTTCTGACCCCTCAGTAAAACTGAGTGCTTCACAAAACTTATCGGCAATTCTGCCGGCTCCCAAAATACCCCAACGATAGTTTTTTTTCATATTAAGTTGATAAATTTTGTTTTAGTAATACACGAATTTTAGTACACGAATTAATACAGCACTTGTTATCTACCTTACTAATTTAAAAAACTTTACCACTGCAAGATTATATTTATAAAATTCAAACAATTCGTGTAATTCGTGCAAAAAATTCGTGTTATAAATCTATAAAATAAATAAAATTACAA
>JANXSK010000128.1 GCA_025352695.1 Ferruginibacter sp.
AATTTCGAAATTATAGCAATTCTTTTAATAGTAAAATCAGAAACTTTCTAAAGTCAATTTTACCTATTCTAAAAAAATAAGAAAATATTTACTATTAATTTGTTTTTTACAATTTATAGCTATAAACTTTTGAATACAAAAGTCATTATTGTTTTTCAGAATTTTGTGGAGTGATAATAATTTTTTGGTTGATTAATATTTTATTTAACTAGTAATAAGATTACTATAAATGTTTACTACACCAGTTTTATTTTTAGTTTTTAATCGGCCTGATACTACTGAAAAGGTTTTTGCTCAGATCCGAAAAATTCAACCCACCTTTTTATATATTGCAGCTGATGGTCCACGTACAAATAAACCAGGCGAAAAAGAAATCTGCGAAGAAGTTAGAAATTTAGTGTTAGAAAATATCGATTGGCATTGTGAAGTAAAAACTTTATTTAGGGATAAAAATTTAGGATGTGGCAGGGCTGTTTCGCAAGCCATCACCTGGTTTTTTGAGCATGTTGAAGAGGGAATTATTTTAGAAGATGACACAGTTCCATCTTTGTGCTTTTTCAACTTTTGCAATATATTATTAGATAGATACAGAGACAATAGCGAAGTAATGATTATTTCTGGAAATAATTTTCAAAATGGAATTAATAGAGGAGATGGGAGTTACTACTTTACAAAGTATGTGCATATTTGGGGGTGGGCTACTTGGAAAAGAACTTGGGATTTGTACGATTTTAAAATTCAAAAATGGAAGAATCTAAAAAATAAAAATTGTGCTCACTTATTTATTAATAAGGAGGAGAAAAACTATTGGATAAATATTTTTGATAAAATGTACGAACACCAAATTGATACTTGGGATTATCAATTGTTTTTTTTAACACTTACCAATCAGGGATTAAATATAGTACCTAATATAAACTTGGTCTCCAATATCGGTTTTAATGAGTCATCCACTCATACAAAAGACCATAACCACCCATTAGCTAATTTAAAGGCAAATGATGATTACAAAGACAAGAGACCTCAATCAGTTTATTTAAATAAAGATGCTGATTTATATTTATTTAATTCGGTTTACAATCCATCTATTTCTTCAAACTTAATGAACCATAACAGATTTATAATTGGTAGATACGTATTTAAAATATTCAAAAAAGTCAATTTTGGCATTTTTAAAAATAAATTGAGTCAATGAAAAATAATAATGCTGATTTGAAATTTACTGGGGAAAGATTAATGACGGAGATTTATGAATATTGGAGTATTGAACATTTACATCGATATGCACTAGCATTGAATTTAATTTCAAAAAAGAAAGTTTTAGATATAGCTTCTGGTGAGGGGTATGGGACTTTTTTAATGTCAGATGTGGCTGACAAAATAGTTGGAGTTGATATTTCAGAAGCAGCTGTTACGCATGCTTCAAACAAATATCAAAAATTCAATTTATCATTTTTAAAAGGCTCTGCTACTCAAATTCCTTTGGAAAATAGCTCAGTGGATGTTGTTGTAAGTTTCGAAACAATTGAACATCATAAAGAACACGATAAAATGATGCAGGAAATTAATAGAGTACTTATTCCTGGTGGAATACTTATTATTTCATCACCAGATAAAAAATATTATTCAGATTTACCCAAGTATAATAACCCATTTCACGTTAAGGAATTATACGCTGATGAATTTTATCAGCTCGTAAAAAAATATTTTTCAAATGTTTTAATGTTAAATCAAAAGACAATCTTTGGTTCATTTATAAGTTCTTCAGGAACTATAAATATTCCATTCATAGAGTTCTCAGGCGATTACACTAACATCAATACTCAACAAGCATTACAACATGCGCCTTACAATATTTGTATTGCTTCAAACGAGGCCTTAAATAATCTACCGGTAATTGAGCAGAGTGTTTTTTGCAACCAAAATCTATTTAAAATGTATACAAGTTTAAAAGATGAAAATCAAAAGCTTAATAATTTAAATATTATGCTTGGTAATAAATTAAAAAGGCCAGCTCAAAAGTTGGTTAATATGATAGAATTTCCTTTCAAAGTAATAAAGCGAATGATGTTATTAAGGAAGTGATTTATGGGATAATTAAATTTAAGTTTATTAAATGCCTACAAATATGTTTAACTCTCGAAAAAGCTAAAACAAATTCTAATAAATTTGAAAATGAATAAGCTTTTATCTTGTGCTGTTATAACTCCCATTTATAAATCATTTTCAGATTTAACCAACGAGGAATTAATAAACCTTCAGAGTTCCTGTAAATATTTAAACAAGTTTCCACATATTTTATTTGGCTCCGAAACACTTGATTGGGAGGAATATATTGAGTTTTACAAGTCATGGAAAATTACACTCCACATAAAATATTTTGCTTCAAAATACTTTATTGAGGTTAAGGGGTATAATGAGTTACTAAAAACTTTTCAATTTTATGAGCAGTTTAAAGCATATCAATACATACTGATATTTCAAACTGATGCGCATGTTTTTAAAGATGAATTGCAATTTTGGATCGATAAAAACTATGATTACATCGGAGCTCCCTGGTTTAATAAGCAGGCAAATAATAATAAAGAAAATCAATTTGCAGGCGTTGGTAATGGAGGCTTTTGTTTGAGAAATATTCAATCGACCATTAGAATATTAAAACGAGTTAAAAGGCTGTCTGCATTGCGAAACTGTTGGTTCAAAAGTCATCTTCAATCACTTGTCCGTTTCGAGATATTCATTTCATACTTTAAAAATTATTTTAAAATAAAAGATACCAAACTTGTGAGTGATCTTTTGATTGCTCCTTATATAAATGAAGACCACTATCTATCTCAAACACTGGCAAATATTTTTTCTGATTACAAAGTAGCTTTAGTGGCAGATGCAGTAAAATTTAGTTTTGAAGTGAATCCAGCTTTTTTATATAAGTTGAATAATGAACAACTTCCTTTTGGTTGTCATGCCTGGGAGAAGTATGATCAGCAATTTTGGAAACCAATAATTTTAAAAGATTAAATGCCTAAACTTTCCATCATTACAATCAATTACAACAATGCAACTGGTTTACAAAAAACCCTTAATAGTGTATTTAAACAAACCTTTAGTGATTATGAATATATAGTAATTGACGGGGAAAGCAATGATGGAAGTAAAGAGGTAATTAAAACCAATGCAGATAAAATAAGCTATTGGGTAAGTGAGAAAGATAGCGGTGTTTATCATGCCATGAACAAAGGCATAAAAAAAGCAAGCGGCGAATATTTGTTATTTTTAAATAGCGGAGATCACTTAATTAATGATACTATTTTAGAAGAAGTAAGTGCAACACTTGATGGTACCGATATTATTTATGGCAATATATTTTTAATAGAGAATGCTTCACAATCCTGGACAGGTGTTTATCCGGATAAACTTTCGCTTCAACATTTTATAACTGGATCATTACCACACCCGGCAAGTTTTATAAAAAAAATATTGTTTGATAGGGTGGGGTATTATGATGAAAATTTGCAGATATGTGCAGACTGGAAATTTTTTTTAGATGCCATTTGTAAGTTCAATGTTGTTTATAAACACCTTGATAAAACGATTGCTGTTTTTTATCTTGACGGACTAAGTTCAACAGTTGATAGCACCCAAAAAATTATTAATGAAAAGGCAAGCGTTTTTCAAAAAGATTATCCCCTGTTTATAGAAATGTACCGGGAACTAAATCAATTGAGTGACTTTAGAAACAATAAGCTAATCAACCTTTTTGCAAGGATCGCAAAAAGATTGGGCTTAATTAAAATTGATTTGAAAAAGTAAATGTCTCATCAACCATTGATATCAATAATAGTGCCCTGTTATAATCAGGGAATTTATTTGAGTGCTGCCTTGCAGAGCATCTACGAACAAACAATATCCAATTGGGAATGCCTGATTATAAATGATGGGGCTACAGATGATACCGAAAAAATTGCACAACAATGGCTACAAAAAGACTATCGCTTTAAATATTTTTATAAACAAAATGGAGGTCTAAGTTCAGCACGTAACAAAGGGCTTGAAGAAGCTAGAGGAGCCTACATTCAGTTTTTGGATGCGGATGATATGATTACTGCTAACAAGTTTGAAGCTTCCTTAAAAGAAAGTGCTACTGCAACTGTTATTATTTCTAATTTCAAAATGTTTACCAACAAAAAGGAAGTTTATTCTGATCCAGCTCTGTCCTTAAATAAAAACCATTTTAATTTTGAGAATATCTTAACAGGGTGGGATGAGCAGTTTGCAATACCCATCCATTGTGCACTTTTTAAATCGCATCTTTTTAAAACTATCCGGTTTAATGAATCTTTAAAAGCCAGAGAGGATTGGTTGATGTGGTTGCAAATTTATCAGTTAAATATTGTAACGGTTTTTATTAATGAACCTTATGCATTATACCGTTACTCGCCTGATAGCATGTCTCAAAATAAATCATTGATGAATTATAACCTGGTAGTAGCCTATCAGATTATTTACGAGATATTACCAGTTTTGCATCGGGATATTTTATATAAAAAAGCCACTACCCATTTAGGCAGATTATTAGAAGAGACAACTACGATTTTACAAAAAACACGTCAATCAAAAAGTTACCGGATAGGTAATTTTTTTGTAAGAAATTTTAATAAACTCTTTAATAGAAAGATAGCTTTTATTTTATTTTGAGACCCATTAAAATATCAGTAGTAATACCTGTAAAAAATGGCGCTGCCACACTTAGTCAATGCCTGGAAAGTTTGCGTAAACAAACCATTGGTAACAGTCTCGAAATTATTATAGCAGATTCAATGTCAACTGATGGAAGCAGAGAGATTGCTTTAAGTTATGGTGCCCAAATAGTAGATATTCCAAACGGCACATTCGATCATGGGTTAACTAGAAACAAGGGTGTGCAGGCAGCTGAGGGAGACTTGATTTATTTAACCGTACAGGATGCCTGGATTAGCGACACGGGAATGCTTGAAAGAATGGCAAGTCATTTTAAAGATGTTTTAGTAAAAGCAGTAGTCGGTCACCAGGCAGTTCCGCATGAAAAGGATAAAAATCCGTATATATGGTACCGGCCCATTTCAGCCCCAAGTGTAACTGAAAAACTGATAAATGGCGTGGAGGCGTTTAAAAAATTTACAGTAAAAGAACAGCAATCATTGGTTGCCTGGGATGATGTGGTAGCGATGTATAGAAAAGATGCGTTGCTTCAACAGCCCTTTGTGCAAACAGCATTTGCAGAAGATTGGATATGGAGTTTTAATGCCTTACAAAAAGGATGGAAATTATTACATGATTCTTCTTTGGTAGTGTACCATTATCACCACCATTCCTTTCAATATGCTTTCAAATCCTGCTATACAATCAACTATCATTTTTATAAGTTTTTCAACTACAAACCAGCATATCCAGCTTTACTACTGCCGGTAATTAGAGCAACCTATCATTTAATGAAGCACCAGCAATTATCATGGAAAGAAAAGATGTATTGGATTGGGCACAATGTTTTGGGTAAGCTGGGTAATTTTTTTTCTACTATTCTTTTTTTAGTAAGATTCAATATGGGCGGAGAAGCCAGCATTAAAAAAGGATATCATAATTATTGTAAAGCGATACCCCAGGGGAAACAGAAAAATAGTTAATAATTAAATCGTTTTTTTAAATTTAGTATTGGCTTTTCAATTAAATAATAAGATAAAAAGGCAAGCATTAAAAGTAGGGCTAACATAATCACATAATCTATTTGAACATCATATTTTCCAAATGAAAAATTGATAGTATGTTTTGCTTTTAAATAAAAATAAGGTATCGGGTAATGAAATAAATAAATTCCATAACTAACCAATCCCAATTGATACATTACTTTGTTTTCCAATAATTTATTTCTTATGCTTGTGTACGAATTGCTGGTACAAAATAAAATGAGTCCACAGGCTATGATGCTTTCAAAAAACCTCTTGAAATATTGAAAATGGCCTCCGGTTGGCGCAACCTTCCAATAAATAAAAAGCAGTAAAGAAATGGGCAATAAAATTTTAATCCATTTCTTAATCAGTCCCATTTCATTTTTTGTATAACAATAGGCTAATAAAGCACCTATACCAAATGCGTCAAAACATGAAGGTGTTAATACAAATGTGTTCAAGGATGGTTTTAAAACAAATGTTTGGAAAATAGAGAAAGCAGGTCCGAGGAGAATGAAAGAAAATAAGATATAGAGAAGGTTTGATTTTTTTGTAAATATGATCACGCAGGGCCAAATTAAATAAAACTGCTCTTCTACCGAAAGTGACCAGGTATGGCAGAAGTTATCCCAAGAACCTCTGAAATAAACCCTGAAATTTTCAGTATAGGTTAAATAATAAATGAAATTATTTTTAAAATCGGGCAGGTTGGTAAATAATAATACAAAAAGAGTTAAATAGTAAATAGGGAAAATTCTTAAAAGTCTTCTAATATAAAAATTGAAAATGATCTTGTTATGTTGATTTGGTATTGCAACACTTTTTTCTTTTTCTATCAATAAAATACAACTGATAAGAAAACCTGATAGAACAAAAAATAGATTTACGCCAAATACACCATTAGGTAAAACCTGTTTCAAAAAGGTAGCAATAGTTGAAGGAGGAAAATCCCAATGATAAAATATAACCAGGAAAACTGCTATTGCTCGTAACCCATTTAGACCAGGAATGTATTTCATTAAATTTTTAGATAATTATATTAAAGTGTACAAAGAATAGTAGTTAAATATTTTGACTGTTTACCTACTTTCAATTAATGCTTTTTTATATTTTAAAATTAAGTAAATTAAATTGCTTAATATTTCATTCTTAAAATTAGCTATCAGCACACAATTACAAATTAGTAATTGCAACATTGATTTGATTGTGTTTGAGATTATCTAAACTATGATAAATTATCCCTTAGTAAGTGTTTTAATGACAGCCTATAACCGGGAGAAATATATTGCAGAAGCTATAGAAAGTGTGTTGGCTTCTACTTTTACAAATTTTGAATTTATTATTGTAGATGATTGTTCGAAAGACAATACCCTCGCAATTGTTACCGAATATGAAAAAAAAGATGAACGTATAAAAGTACATTCTAATACACAAAACCTTGGGCAGTTTATAAATAGAAATAAAGCGGCGTCATTGGCCATTGGTAAATACCTAAAATATGTTGATTCTGATGATATGATTAAACCGCAAACACTTTCAATAATGGTAGAAGGAATGGAAAGGTTTAAAGATGCAGGGATTGGGATAGTATATGAAGATAATAGTAAAATTCATTTTTTAAATATATCATATAAGGTTGTAAATCCAAACCTAGCTTACCTTTGGCATTATTGTAATGGGGGAATGCTGTTTCCCGGACCAACGGGCTGTATTTATAAAAAGGAAAAATTTTTACTTCAAAATGGCTTTCCACTTGATTTGGGAATAAACGGAGATATCTACCTTAATTTAAAAATTGCAGCTACTTCTCAAACCGTTCTTTTTGCCAACGAACTTGTTTTTTGGCGCAAACATTCCGGGCAGGTAGATGAATTACAACAGGATTACTTTAAAATGCACAATGAGCGTTTTTTAATAAATCAGAAAATTCTTTATGATACAGCTGTGCCCTTAAATAAAAGGCAATTAAAAAACATACGGTTGTCAATTAAAATTTTGTACATGCGAGGAGCAATTATTAATTATTTACTGAAAGGACAATTTAATAAATTTAAAAATTTATTAAAAGTGGGTAAAGTACCTTTATATAGCTTATTGCTAACTATTTTACCACTAAGAATACTAACTCCTTTTAAAAAAAATCTTACCTCAATCAATTAATATTTTGCTACAAGGTAATCCCCTCGTTTCTATTTGTATCCCTGCCTACAATAGTGAAAAATATATAGGAGCAACCATTGATTGTTTATTAAAACAAACCTACAAAAATATTGAAATTATTGTAGTGGATGATGGATCGGTAGATGGAACCTTACCTCTTTTACAAAGTATAAAAGAGGTAAGGTTTAAATATATTGCTCAACCTAATAAAGGAGCTGCAGCTGCAAGAAATGCAGCTTACAAAATAAGTACCGGTGCATTTATAAAATTTATGGATGCAGATGATTTATTAAACGAAGCTTGCATTGAAAATCAATTGTTGAAAATTATTGAAAAGCCTGATTGTATTGCCTCTGCAAGCTGGGGTAGGTTTTATATCGAAGATCTTTCTGATTTTAAATTGTCTTACGAAAAAGTCTGGAAGGATTTACCCGGTATCGATTGGCTTGTAAATTCTTTAATAGATACGGGTGCCAACATGATGCAACCGGGTATATTTCTGGTGCCCCGAAATATTATTGTAAAGGCTGGCCCCTGGAATGAAGCATTAAATTTAATTGATGACTTTGATTTTATGGTTCGGGTAATAGCCAATAGCCAGTATGTATTGTTTTGTGAGGAAGCTGTTTTAAAATACCGCAGTGGATTAATAAATAATCTTTCAGGAAAAAAATCAGCTAAGTACATGGAATCTGCATTTAATTCTTTGCAATTAGGGATCAATAAAATATTGGAAGTAAAAAATGATGTTTATACCAGGCTGGCTTGTGCCAACACCTATAAAAGATGGGCTTATGAGTTTTATCCACTGCATAAAGATTTTTATTATAAACTGGAAAATGAAATTGACAAATTAGGAGGATCACGTGTACCCATTATTGGAGGAAAATTATTTATATTTTTAACAAGGATTGTTGGATGGAAAAGCGCAAAAAAATTAAAAATTTTTTTGGCAGGTAATTCGTAGTAATTAAACGTACTGTTTTATAGTAGTAGGCATTTAGTTCGTAAGGTCTTTACGTTATTGTAGTAGAGCCAGCTTTCTTTTTTTTCTTGATAAAAAAAAGAAACAAAAAAAATCAAGGCTGCCTTTATTTGGAAAGTAAATATCTAATCCTGCTAGTTTTATTACGCTTTATTTTACTCTTTAAATTTTTTGGCTTTTGGATAGTATCATGTTAAGTGTGTTGATGACTGCTTACAACAGGGAACAATTTATTGCCGAAGCAATAGAGAGTGTGTTGGAGTCGTCGTTTACAAATTTTGAATTAATAATTGTAGATGATTGCTCAACAGACAATACTGTATCAATTGCCCAACGCTATCAATCTACTGATAACAGGATTCAGATATTTCTAAACGAAAAAAATATAGGTGATTATCCTAACAGGAATAAGGCCGCATCCTATGCAAAAGGAAAATACCTGAAATATGTTGATTCAGATGATTTAGTAACTAAAGATGGGTTGGAAAAGATGGTAAATGCCATGGAACAGTTTCCGGAAGCGGCTTTTGGAATTTCACAATTTATTGTAGATAAAGCCATTGTTTATCCTCAATTAATAGTACAGCAGGAAGCCTATAAACAACATTATAACGGGTTAGAATTGTTTAGCTACGGTCCAGTAGGAGCCATTATTAAAAGGGATTTATTTAATACCGTACATGGATTTAACGACGAACGTTATGTTAGTGATACGGAACTCTGGTTAAAACTTTCCGCACAATACCCTGTTGTAAAATTAGTACCTGGTTTGGTAATTTGGCGGCAGCATGCCTTACAGGAATATAAATATGGAAATGATAGTTTTTCTTATTTGGGATTAACTTACCCCATGGACATGAAATATTTAAGCAGGCCTCAATGTCCACTTAATAAAGCAGCGATAAAAAAAATTAAATATCGGTTGCAATGGAAGCATGCAAGAGATATAATAAGCCTTGCTTTTAAAAAGAAAAAACCATTGCTTGCATATACTTTTTTTATAAAATCAGGGTTGAGTGTAACGCAATTATTGAATGGTTTAAAATCGTATAAATCTGTAAAAAATTCTATTGATATTATTGATAGATAATTTGATTTCCTTTTTAGATAGCTTTAACCGTATTGCCGCAAATGAAAATTTCTAGCCATTTTTATTCGGGGCCACAAGCAACTTTTATTTGGGAAGTAAATACCTACTATTAAAAATTAACACAAAAAATACCTTGACCATTTATAGAAATTTAAAAATAAAATTCAACATCACATGAAGATTTTAATTGTGATGGACCCAGGTATACTAATTCCGGTAAAAGGCTATGGGGGAATTGAGCGAATTATAGAGATGCTCGCAAAACAATACCTGTCACTTGGTAATGAAGTTCATTTGTTAGTTACCTCTGGATCAATGGTGAAAGGTTGTACCGTACATGATTTTGGAAAAGAAGGATTTCCGCCTGATAAACGGGATGCGATGAGAGCGATTCCAGTAGCCTGGAAATTTTTATGGCAGCATAGAAATGATTTTGACCTGGTACATAATTTTGGAAGGTTGCTTTATTTATTGCCGATTTTAAACCATCGGGTAAAAAAGATAATGAGTTACCAGCGGGAAATAACCGGCAGAAATGTGCGGTTAATTCAAATGTTGCCAAATAAAAATATTTTTTTTACAGGTTGCAGTCAAAATCTTGTTAATAGGGCGCAACCAGTTGGAGAATGGGATGCTATCTATAACGGTTGTGATTTTGCAGGTTACCAATTACAGAAAAAAATAGCGAAGGATGCGCCACTGATTTTTCTTGGTCGGATTGAAAAAATAAAAGGTTGCCATATTGCTATCCGTGTTGCAAAAGCTACGGGCAATCAATTAATTATTGCAGGCAATATCTCAAGCCTGCCAGAAGAAAAAGCTTATTACGAAAATGAAATTGCGCCGCAGGTGGACGGGGAACAAATTTGTTATGTTGGTCAGGTAAATGATACACAAAAAAACGACTTACTAGGCAAAGCAAAAGCCTTGTTGTTTCCTATTGAATGGGAGGAACCTTTTGGTATTGTAATGGTAGAGTCAATGGCTTGCGGTACACCGGTAATAGCATTTAATAGAGGGTCGGTAAATGAAGTGATTGA
>JANXSK010000138.1 GCA_025352695.1 Ferruginibacter sp.
TAAAACCTCCCTTATTTTAAATTATTTCGGACAATACTAAATCTAAACTATAATATCAATAAACACTGGTTGATTTATATTTCATATTTTGCAGCTGAATAGAATAATAACTATTTAAGGGCTGTTAGCTCAGTTGGTTTAGAGCATCACGTCGACAACGTGAGGGTCGCCGGTTCGAGCCCGGCACTGCCCACTTTATTATTTATAGAAAAGAAAGGATTAGGGAAATTGCACAGTATTTGCTAAGATGCTTAAAGAGCCTTTACAATACCATTTTCCAAGGATCAGAACAATTTATTTTCGATTTTATTTGTTTAACAAAATAATTCGCCTTACTTAAAACTAGTTTAAGAAAGTTTGATTTATGTATTTGCACATACGATTTACTGAAGCCAGTTAGTTAAGGTAAATTGAAAATGTATTATCAAAAGAAAGTATATTTTCTTAAAATATTCCTGATAACAGTAACTAAAATTAAAAATTATAGAGTGTTGCAACTTCTTTTAATTGCAACAAATTTGTTATACCCAATTTATCAAAGAGCCTTGATTTGTAAGTACACGTTGTTGAAGGTTTAATTTTTTTAGATAGAGAAATATAGCTAACCGATTGGCCGGCTAAAAGCAGTGATGCAATTTCAGTTTCTCTTTCTGATAATCGACCAAACAGGTTTATTGAGTTTAGCTCAAACTTTTTGTTCTTAAAAATTTGTGCCAACGACACACTAATATATTTTACATTATTCAGCATCTTATCTATTGCTTTTTCAATTTCTTTTATTGATGCGGTTTTGCATAAATACCCCATGGCTCCAGCATTAAAAAAAAGTTGTGCATACAAATTTTCTTCGTACGAAGAAAAAATAAATACTCTTGTTACTGGAAGATTTTTATTAATATACTGTACCAATTGAATTGTTTCGGTACCGGGCGTTTGTATTTCCATAATTACCATATCATACTGATTTTGTGTTAGGCTTAGTTCGATACCTTCTGTATCAGATGCTTCGTGAATAAGAGCACGGTTAAATTTTCTTTGCAGCAGTAATTTTATTCCAAAACGTGCAATTATATTTCGATCAATGATGAGAAATTTTTTCATAGATCTTAGTTTAATACTTTTAATTGCAAATAAATTTTTTGACAACTAAACTGTAGCTAAAATTTAACCTGGTTACTTTATTTTAATTTTTTTTGAAGGATAATTCACAAATGAAGTTACTATTGTATTTATATTAGATTTTAGGTGATAAACATAGTCACTATTTCATTTTTTTTCTATCCCTTAAACTAGTGGCTGCCTGATTCATAGGTAAATTATGCGGCTTCAGAATAATCCAGTATTTACTTTAAATTATAACCGCTATTAGATAACTTTCAACAACTATTACTCCCCTATAATGAGAAAACTTTTAAAAGAAGGAAAGTAAAATAAGAAGAACTTTATAATTATGGCTTCGGGTATTTTGTACAACCGATCTGATTAAAAAGATAAAAAAATACTTTATCAATAGCCATGTAAACTACCATTTATATATTGATTTTATGTTATAAAATATTAAAATTGATTTTAACGCTGTTTATTTATTGCGGTATAACTACTTACCCCTAATAATAGGGGTAACCTTATAATATTTTCGTCTGTAATTTTGATTAGTTATTTTTTTTGGGTTAATATAAAATATAAAAGAATATGCATTTTAATTGAGAATCAAAAGTTATTTAATTGCTATATCTAAAAACTATTTATTACTTTTTTGATAATTGCTGATTGCTTAATATACAGTATAGCTCTTAATTTTTCCTTCTTTTAATTTATTGATTTATTTACAATTTCGCTATAAAATCCAGCCGCCTACAAAGTAAATTTTGAATGTTTAATTTACTAAAAAGATCTGCCAAATTTCCTATATAATTATCAGTAAAATAAGTAAACTGCCCTAACCGGTTTACTTATTTTTAAAAATCCACTTTTACCATATCAACTATATTGTTGTATTTAAATTGCTTTAATAATAATTACCTGCAATCATCCTAACGAATTATATTTTTAGTATCTGTACTTTTCAAGGTGATATGTTGGGTCTTTAAAGTCATCCTTAATTAGCTTTTAAACTTTTTTTATAACAAATAACCTCACCACAAAACACCAAAATGAAATTGCAAGAAACCAACAACAAAAATAAAAAACCAAGTCAACAGCTATTTGTGATTGTTGCAGCCTTATTATTAAGCTGTAGTGGTATAAGTAATTACGTTACTGCACAATCAATGGGTATCAGCAGCGGTACAATAACGCCTGATGCCTCTTCTACATTAGAGTTAAAATCTACCAGCAAAGGATTACTGATACCAAGAATGACCTTAACACAAAGAGGAACTATTACTACCTCTGCCACTGCCACGGAATTATGATTTATCAAACAGATAATATCCCCGGGTTTTATTATTACAATGGAACAAGTTGGGTAAATATAGGCAGCAGTTTTAGTATTGAAATTACTTTTTTAAAACATTACTATTTTGAAACAGTCCTAAGTAGCTATTGTTTTTTTTAAGGACCGAATGTGCTATACATGCTAAATAACGTAACAATGAATTACAAGGAAAAATCAAAGGATGAACTCATCATTGAGTTGCAAAAATTAAAAGAAGAATATGAATATTCCCGTAAATTTTCTACTGCTGAGATAAAAATTTGCCGGCAAATGGAAATAAATTTGCTTGACCAACAGGAAAAATTATCACTTGTGCTCGATAATGCTTCTATTGGTATTTGGGATTGGAATTTGATAACCTCCAAAATAAGTATATCAAAAAAATGGAAAAAAAAATTGGGTTTTGAGGAAGATGAAATTATAAATAACCTTGAGCAATTAACGAAAAAAATTCATCCAGAAGATGAAGAAAGCGTAGAAAAATCTATCCATAACTACCTGAATAAATTAACATCCACCTGCCACATTGAGTATAGAATTATAAACCTCTCCGGAAATTATTGTTGGATTTTAAGTGAAGGTATAACTGTAACCTGGGATGAACTTGGAAATGCTACCAGGTTTATTGCAACTATAAAAGATATTACTGCAGAAAAGGAAGCTACACTTGATCCAAAAAAATCAGAATCGCTTTATAAATCAATTTTAAATATCACTCCGGGTACGATCGCTATTAATAATTTAGAGAAGGAGCTCTCCTATCTTTCGCTCAATACAGTAAGTGATAGTACCTATATTAAAAATGTAGAAGAAGGATTGTTGGAAAAAAAAATCCAGTTACAAACGCTCTATGATAATTTACCCGGAGTAATGTTATACCAGTTGATTCTTTACCCTGATGGAACAAAAAAATTTAGCCATATTAGTAATAGCGTTCATTATTTTACCGGAAAAACACCAGAAGAAATTATTAACGATTCTACTTTTCTTTATAACTCAATTTTAAAAGAAGATAAAAGCATACTAGATGCAGCCGAACAAGCTTCATTTCTTAACA
This sequence comes from Ferruginibacter sp., assembly GCA_025352695.1. Classification (GTDB taxonomy): domain Bacteria; phylum Bacteroidota; class Bacteroidia; order Chitinophagales; family Chitinophagaceae; genus Ferruginibacter. Next base: position 3,495 of record JANXSK010000138.1, read on the forward strand.
ACAAAACGCTAGATGTAGAAATTCGTTGCCAAACACATAAGGGCGAAATTCGTTGGATAAATATAATTTCCAACCCTTCTAAATTAAATAATGGTAACGTGGCATGGAATGGCATTCAAATAGATATTACCGATAAAAAACTGGCAAGAGAAAAAGTCATTAATTTAAATATGGATCTGGAGAAAAAGATAAATGACAGAACCGAACAATTGGAAAAATCGAATGCTAGGCTTTTGAAAGAAAATGAGGAGCGGAAATATGTTGAAAAAGCATTGCGTGAAAGTGAAATAAAATACAGATCTGTAATTGAAAATGTAAATGAAGTTATTTTTCAAACAGATACAGATGGATCGTGGTTATTCCTCAATAAATCATGGGAAGAGATTACCGGTTTTAGCATAAATCAATCATTGGGTAAATTGTTTACCAATTTTATTCATCCTGATGACAGGGAAAAATGTATAGAATTGTTTGCACCCGTAATAAATAGGGAAAAAGACTATTGCCGGCATCAAGCAAGATACCTTACAAAAGATGGTGGATTTAGGTGGCTAGAAGTATTTGCCAAGGTGGGGCTTGATGAACAAAATAAAATTAGCGGTACCTATGGCACTTTACAGGACATTACAGAACGTAAATTGGCCGAAGCAGCTTTATTATATAAAACCACCGAATTAGAGAATTTCTTTTTTGTTTCACTGGATATGCTTTGTATAGCCGATGCAACGGGTCTTTTTATTAAGGTAAATAAAGCTTTCGAAACGATATTAGGTTATACCGTTGCTGAATTAGAAGGTAGAAATTTCCTTCAGTTTGTGCACCCGGACGATTTGCAACCAACATTGGATTTAATAAGCAAAATGAAGGAGGAGCAACAACCTTCATTTTATTATATCAATCGCTATAAAAAGAAAGATGGCAATTACCTTATTTTCGAGTGGTGTAGTGTTCCTGTTGGTAACCTTATCTATGCAGCTGCCCGTGATATTACAGAACGTAAAAAAGCGGAAGATTTTGAAGCTGAATTATTACAATTATCTTCTCAATTAACCGGTGTTTCAAGCAACGAAATTAATGATGTCATTAAGTTGGCCCTCAGCAAAATTGGGCAATTTTTTGGTGTCGATAGATCTTATGTTTTTGAATTTGATAAGGAAGAAAGTTTAATGAGTAATACATTTGAGTGGTGTGCTGCAGGCATTGTGCCAACTATTGAAACACTTCAGGATTTACCGTTTGCTTCCGTGCCAAGGTGGATGGAAAAATTAAATAAGCATAAATTTGTACTTATTCCTTGTGTGAAGGATTTGCCTGAAACCTGGAAGCTAGAATATGAAATATTAGCGACTCAAGGCATTCAGTCAATTATTGTTTTTCCCTTATTGGTTGAAAATAACCTGACAGGTTTTGTAGGATTAGACTCAGTTACAAAAAAGAAAGTTTATAGCAATTCTGAAATTAATATTTTAAAAGTTTGGAGTAGTTTAATTGCTAGCCTGATTAACAAACAAAAAATTGAAACTTTATTAGAACAAACCCGTAATAATTACGAAACTTACTTCAATACAACTGATGATTTTCTCTGGATATTAAATGAAAACGGGACAATTATCCATGTTAATAATACTATTATAAAACGACTTGGTTACACAAGTGACGAATTAGTGAACGAATCCATATTAATAGCTTATCAGGAAGAGCGAAGAGAAGAAGCGGTGTTTAACATTGGAGAATTAATTGCAGGAAGAGTTGAAAATTGCCAGATCCCTATTAAGACAAAATACGATATCCTGATACCTGTAGAAACAAAAGTAAAAAAAGGATTTTGGAATGGCAATCCAGCAATTTTTGGTGTAAATAAAGATATCTCTAAAATAAAATTATCTGAACAAAAATTTTCTACTGCCTTTCATTCTAATTCTTCAATGATGGTAATTTCTAATTTTAAAAGTGGAGAGATTATTGAAGTTAATACTCAATATGCAGAAATATTAGGGTACACTAAAGAGGAATTAGTAGGAAAAAATCCTACTGAATTAAATATTTTGTTGGATCATGATATTTGGAAACACCTTACCGACGATATTAATAATAATAATATTGCTGTAAAAAAACAGGAGTTTCAACTTCGTAAAAAAGATGGTGCTATCATTACCGGCTTATTATCTGCTGACGCTATATTAATTGGTAACGAACAATGTATATTAGCTGTAATTGTAGACATTACGCAGCGTAAAAAAGAAGAGGAAGATTTAAATAACGCTAGACAAGAAGCTGATAGAGCAAATAGAGAAAAAAGTGAATTTTTATCCCGAATGAGCCATGAGCTAAGGACACCTATGAATTCTATTTTAGGTTTTGCGCAGTTACTTGAAATGGGAGAACTAAATAAAAGCCAACAAAAAGGGGTTACCCATATTTTAAACAGCGGTAAACATTTGCTGGATCTTATCAACGAAGTTTTAGACATGTCTCGTATTGAAGCTGGCCATATATTCCTTTCGCTAAAACCTTTGCAGCTAATCGAAATTATTAGTGAAATAATAAATACAGTGCAACCGCTTGCAAACGCAAAACAATTAAAACTTCAACTGGTACCTTCTCCTAATAACCTGCTGTTTGTTAAAAGCGACCGACAACGTTTAAAACAGGTGTTGCTTAATTTAATTAATAATGCTTGTAAGTATATTGATAAAGGCGGCGAAATATTTATCAAAGTAGAAACTGTAGCAATACAAAATACAGGTATCCAAAATATCAAAATATCGATAATAGATACCGGCTGGGGAATTTTTAAAGAAGACCTTCCTAAGTTATTTAATCCTTTTGAAAGACTAGGAGCAAGTAATACAAATATCGAAGGAACAGGACTTGGTTTATCTGTAGTAAAAAAATTAATGGATGCAATGGATGGTTATATAGGAGTTGCCAGTATCCCCGGAAAAGGAAGTACGTTTTGGATAGAATTACCAGAGAGCAAAAATGTAAGCCACCTTATTGAAAAAATAAATAACTTAACCGTAGCTGAAAACGAAATAGCTCTAAATTCAGGAACCATTTTATATATCGAAGACAATGCATCAAACATTGAATTGTTAAAAAGTATTTTTTTACATCATCGCCCCGGATATCAATTAATTACCAATAAATATGGTAAAGAAACAGTAAACTTAGCGATAGTCCATACCCCCGATTTAATACTACTCGACCTTAATTTGCCGGATATTCACGGAAGTGAAGTAATTAAACTGCTTCAGTTGGAAGAACAAACAAAAACAATCCCGGTGGTGGTAATTAGTGCAGATGCAATGCCAAAACAAGTAGATAGTTTATTAAAGGCTGGAGCAAAAAATTATTTAGTAAAACCATTGGAGATTTCAACTTTTTTGAGGGTGATTGATAAATGGATTATTGAGAGCCCTATAATCAAAAATAATAAATTAAAGGATTCTTAAAAAAATAACATGGTTGATACAGAATTAAAAAATGCCAATATTCTCATTGTTGATGATCACAAAGCAAATGTAGATGTATTAGAAGATTTCCTTGAAATGAAAGGATATAAAAATGTAGTATCTACAACTGATCCAAGGCAGGTACTTCAATTATTTGAAAGCTTTAAGCCTGATTTGATTTTACTGGATTTAGCAATGCCTTATTTATCAGGATTTGAAGTAATGGCACAGTTAAAACAATTTATTGATAGTAATACTTATTTACCAATTTTAATTTTAACAGCAGATGTGAGCATTGAAAGTAAAGAACAGGCGCTTACCCAGGGGGGCTTTGATTTTTTAACCAAACCTTTTCACCTGCTTGAAGTAGCTTTAAGGATTAAAAATTTGTTGCTTACAAGGTATCTTCATAAACAATTATTACAGCAAAATATGCTACTCGAAGAGGCAGTAATGGAAAGAACCCGGGAATTGGAAAATACAAATATTTGTTTAAAGTTTGATACGGAAAAGGCAGAAGCAGGCAATCGGCAGAAAGCAAAATTTTTGTCTGCTATTGCAGATGAAATAAAAATTCCGTTAAATTGTATACTGGGCTTTGGTGTTATAATGACAGAGACTGAATTATCAAAAGAAGCCAGACAGGATTTTTTAAATTGTATGCAATCTTCAAGTGAACAACTGATTAAAACTATTACCAATTTGGTAGACATGTCACTATTAACATAAACCAATATTTAGGATAATCTAAAGAAACCGGTATTTTTAGCCATTAAGTCCAGACAGTTTTACACAAACAAAAGGGTATTTTAAAATGTCCAAATAATATATTCAAATAACAAATGATAAAAATTGGAATTATAGAAGATGACCCAGCTTTAAGAAGGAGCATTGTTGATTTTATTGATATTGATACTGATCTATTTCTTTCTTTTTCGTGCAACAGTATTGAAAAATGGATTACCCATTTTGAAAATGAAAAAGAAAATCCTTTTATACTTTTTTTAGATATTGGATTGCCCGGCATATCAGGACTAAAAGCTATTTCTATTATTAAAAAAGCCTATCCTGCAACTATACTAATTGTTATTTCAGGCGACAGCAGTTTCGAGAGTATTTGGGAAGCTATAACCAACGGAGCCAATGGATATTTATTAAAACCCTTTTCTTTAAAGGAATTTAAACAGCAGATAGAAATTGTAAAGGCAGGAGGCGCTGTCTTATCGCCAAATATTGCTGAAAAATTATTACGGAGTTTGAATCCGGGTATTTCTGATGACAATAAAAAAAACAGCTACTTAACTTCAAGACAAAATGAGGTGGTAGAATATTTGGTTAAAGGCTTAACATATAAAGAAATTGCCAATATTTTAAGAATTTCTATTACCACCGTAAATGACCATATAAAAAAAATATATCTAAAAATGGGTGTCAATTCAAAATCAGAACTAGTAAATAAAGTACTTACCAGCAGACCAAATGAAAATATATAAAGCAATCTATTATTTTATTTAAAAGCACCTTATAAAATATATTTTATATAGATAGGCAGAATAATATGGTACATAATAAATTTATTATCTCAACAATACCTTTGTTATCGATTTACCGGTTGATGCATCATTAAATCCTCTATCAGTTTTGCTATTTCCGCTGGAGGTTGTTTTAAAATCAGGTAAGTAAATTTTTTACCTGGTATAAGTACATTTTTACCGTCTTCTTTTATAGCAAAATTTAATTTACGGTAACTAAACCAAGGCGATATGCCACGCACTGCAACCAATAATGCGGTTTGATCCCAACTATTGCGACCAATGGAATTACTGTCTTTTAGAAGGGCTATTTTGAAGGCATCTTTTACTGGACTATCCTGTATTTTCTCATTATTTATCAACCATATACCGGTTAATATTTTTTCGCCCACTTCAAAACCACTTATTGTTATTGGCGTAGGCCAATCGGCAAATACTTTTTTGGCAGCTGCTGCATCCACCATTACATTAAATTCATAGCCGCTTTTGCCATCCTTGTCAATTTTTGATGCCATAGATACCAATTGCTTTACCTTTTTTTTAACCAGCGTGTTACCATCAAGCAACGAAAATTCATCTGCTGCTGAATTAAGCAACGCTGCTAAATTTGTAAAGAAACCTACACTTACAACCGTTACGCTTTTATCTGTTTGTGCCGATAATATTTTTCTGTATAATTTAACCGCATCTATAGCCGCAGCATTGGATTGCAATGCATGTGGATATTTAGCAATAATTGCCTGTGCCCACTGCTGCGAACAATCTTTATTTGGCAAATTATTTTTAACTACTCCAACCGGAATATCCGGTTTATTAAAATAAGTATTCAATAAACTAAGTGTAGGCACTGTTGTTTCGAAAGCATTGGATGAAATGGTGGCAAGAATGGTTGCTTCTCCCTTATCTGCAAATGCATGCAGCAAGGCCATTGTTCCAACATCATCATAATCAGGAGCAATATCAGTATCAAAAATGATAGCTACGGGCTTGCGATTTTGTGCTGTGATAGTGTAGCAGGAAAATAATAAGCAGGCTAAAATTACTTTTTTCATAAGACTATATTTTAATGATTCTGGTTTACAATTAATTTGCCTCACAATTTACTATTGAATTATTAATACACAGTTTTAGCAAATAATCAACAATATATGCTGCCTGTTTTAAAAAAAACTGTACTTTTTTTTGTAAAATATTTTTCCATCTACAAAAATGTAAAGTTTTATATTATCCTTTACATTTTGGTGGGTATGTTTAGTTTTTTTAAGGGTACAAATTATTCTTACCGTTAAAGAAAATATTAAAATTTTCTATTATTTTATATAATTAAACTTTTGTACACACAAATATTAATTATCCCTTTCGATGAGCCAGCATCTTGTTACCTTTTAAAAAAGCATATTGCATAATAAATGAAATTATTTTACGTTAAAAAGTTTTAACAGTAATTTTAAATATTTCTGTTGAATATGTATTTTTTATTATCTCATTCTTGGTTTTATTTTATAAATGTTTATAATAATGTGAATATATAATACAAGTATCCAACTTTATCTTGAATACCAATTTGAAGAAGTTTACTATTAAATAAAAAGCCTGTTAAAGAGGCTACTTTTTGAAAATCAACTTACGAAAATTGGGTTTTATGAAAACAACTTTACACCCGAAATTACCTGCAACGATTAGGGTTAATTATACTTTAACCAGGTTATCCAAGTACAAGCTGCTGATAGTATCTATGCTTTTTACCAGTTTAATTTATTCTCCAATTTTTTCACAAAATGCCCCTTTAGCAAAAACAAGTATTGTGGCAAATAATGCAATATCCAACAACAATATTCAATTGGATGAACAAATAAAAAAAACTGTAATACAAACACTTAAAGAAGGTAGTAAAAATATTTGGTTCGAAAAGAATGACGGCCAATTTGGAAATCCGGCCGTGCTGTATGGTTTTCGTACCCCCTTTGGTTCAATGGGGGTATATAAAAACAAACTTAGGGTTGTTACTACACAATCTACAAAAGGAAAAAAAGCAGGCCGGCAGATAGTTGATATCACCTTTCCAGGCTCACTACAAAACTGGGCAGTATTTCCCGGCAGCCGCTCTGAGGTTAAAGGTTCATATAACACTAAATATGGAGCTATTAATGCGTTAATTTATAATGAGCTTACATTAAAAAATGTATATCCCGGTATTAATCTGCGCTTATATGCAGGTGAAAATGGCGAACTTGAATTTGATTGGTTGTTGGCAAAAGCTTCCACTCATGATAAAATCAGGATGAATTTTAAAGGGCAGAAAAGAATTAAAATTGATACAGATGGAGACATTGTAATTAAGCTTAAATACAATGATATGCGGATAGTGGTACCTGAAACTTATCAGGTAATTAATGGCACAAAAAAACTTTTTGCCGCTAAAATGACTACATCAGAAAATAATAGTACAATCAAATATGACATAACAGGAAATTTGAATCCTACCCTTCCTTTGGTGATAGACCCGGTAATGATGTGGTCTACTTATGTACACAACAATACCAGTACTTTTGATGAATATCTTTATACCATTGCGGTAAATACTGCCAGTGAAGTGTATGCCTGCGGTGTAACAAATGAAGCCATTAGTACTGCCTATATGAGTGGCGTAGCACCGGGATTTTTAAGCACGTATACTTTTGACCTTAATACCAAAGGCGATAAAGAATCCGTTATTTTATACCGTTTAAATCCTTCAGGTACCTTAATTACTGCATGGACATATACAGGGATGACAACAAATATACCAGTGGCAATGGGTATCTTTCCTGATAATAGAATTTTAGTAGTTTATAAAACAGATACAGTTCAAATATTTTCAGCCGATCTTACTGCAAGACTTTATAGTGATGTTATTTCCGCTGATGTAAGTACAAATGTAGTGTCTTACCAATCTCAGGCCATTGTAGATAATACTGTATTTTACCTTGGAGGAATTGCTAAATCAGCTTTATCTACGGTTACAATACCTGTTACTGCACCTGATCCTACGATAGCTGGTAACGAAGGTGTGATTTTACGAATCAAAAACGCAAGCACAACACCTGTTGCAGAATGGGGTACTTATATTGGTGGCAATGCCAACGAATCATTTACCGCTATTGCTATTACACCAGATAAAACAAAGCTTGCATTTGCTGTGCATGTAGATGCAACCGGAGGAGCTTATCCTGCATTGGTAAATGCGCTTGACAATACGATTGCAGGAAGTGAACTATTAATTGGTGTACTACCAATCGGCACACCAACTGCATTCAGTGTATTTTCTTATTTGGGTGGAAGTTTAGATGAAGGAAAAGTTTCAAAAGGTCAAAATGCTGCGCTCGTTGCGGCAGATAATAATTATTTTTATGTGGCAGGCAATACCACTTCCATTGACTTTCCTAATACAACTGGAAATGCACAAGAATACTCAAGTGCATTTGCTGGTAAAATCAATCAGTTTATTTCGCAAATACCTTTAAATGGCAGTGCAGGCGGCGTATTACAAAGTACCTATAATGGAGGAAGTGATCTTGATATTGTTGGCGGCCTAGTAATAGATTTGCGTACCCATGATGTGTTATTATTTGGCACCTCTCAATCCATTAATTTTCCAGTATACACTTCTTCAGCCTATAGCCCTTTTTATCAACCGATTCATGGAAATATTTCAAGTGGACCACTAGATATTACTTATAGCGTATTTGCCAATGGTCTTGCTACCAGAAAATTTTCAACTTATATTGGAGGAGCTTTTAATGACTACCTCGGCAGCACTGGCAAACTTGAAGGAACAGGTCATTTTCAATACAATCCTACTAATGGATTTACATACATCGGTACCACAATACACTCAGATCAAACAACCCTGCCTGCACAATGGATGTCTAGCATCCCTGGTTTTGATAAAAGTATACCTACTGCTACCACTGGCAAAGACAATCACTTCATATTTGCCATGAGCCCAAATACAGATGATTTTGGTGATGCGCCCGCAAGTTATGATGCAGGTACACCAGCTAGCTCAGCAGTATCCTTTTTCAATTTAAGAATTGGCAATGAAGTTGATGCAGAAGAAATGCAAAATAGTTCTTCATCAGCCAATGGAGATGATGCACTAAATTCCGGCTCAACAGATGATGAAGACGGTATAGTTGCAATGCCGCCCATAGCAATTGGTGATGTTAATTATTCAGTTACCGTATCTGTATTTAATAATACTGGCGTCGCCGTAAATCTTTGTGGCTGGATAGATAGCGATGGCAATGGTATATTTGATCCATATGAATACGCTACCATAAGTGTAGCCTCAAGTCCGTTACAAAAAAATGTGATATTAAACTTTACAGGCCTTCCTCCTTTTACAACTACAAGTGGGCTGAGCTTTTTGCGAGTACGTATTTCAAGTGTTACCCTCACTCCAAATGATGCTACCGGAGCATTTGGTTTTGGCGAAGTGGAAGATCATTTAGTACTACCTGGTGTAACTCTCACAACTTTATTGGAAAAATTTACTGCCATTCCTCAATCGCAAAATGTTTTAATAAATTGGGCTGTGGGTAAAGAAATTAATGTTAGTAAATACGAAGTAGAACATAGCACCGATAACATATCATTTAGCAGTTTAAATACCTCGCCGGCTACAGGAAATCGCAACTATAGCTGGATTCATTTTTCTCCTTTAATTGGTAACAATTATTATCGGTTAAAAATCACAGGCACTTTTGGAAATATAAAATACAGCAACATTCAAAAGGTACATTTTGGAATAAATAGTACGGCTAATATTTACCCTAATCCTGCAAAAAATATACTCAATATCAATGTGACAGGAACTCAATTAAATAAACCTGCCATTATATGTATATACTCTTTTGACGGAAAAGCTTTAAGTCAGAAAAAAATAAATTCATTAAGTCAAAATGAAACTTTTGATATAAGTCGTTTTCCGGATGGCCAATACATTTTAAAGATTCTTTCTGACAATGAAGAAATAGTTAGAAAAATAAATATTCTACACCATCAATAAACTTATGAGATTAAAGAATCTCTGGTTAAATACATATGGAGGTAACCAAATATTTAGAAGATAATTTTCCACTTGTTATTTAAATTCCTTTTCCGGAAAATTGAGTATTTGCTACATTTATTTAACTAAAAAAATTGTGACATAGCGAAAGATGCTACCTATAAATTATTTAATAAGTAGTTGTCATATCGGCATCTACACAAATAATAAAATCAGCCTTTTTCGTATTTTCTTTTAACAGGTGTTGAATATTCTTTTGTGATACCGTAGTAATAGTAATAATTTTTAGCTCTGGGCGGTGCTGTTGCAGGTGCCAAACAATACCGTCATAATTATCAGAATGATAACTGCCATTATAATGGATAAATAAACTACCGGGTACAAAATACTTTTCAATAAAATAAGCCATGGTAGCATCTTTTATTGCTTGCGCCTTGGGCATATTATCGCTGCCATGCCCCGCCATCATCGTCATCATATTTTTATACCCCGGTAATTCGGCATCGTAATTAATGGGCAAAGGTGCTATCCATAATTTCTCCTTTGGTGAGAGGGTATCGAGTGCTACAAACCCGCCTTTAGAAACGATAGCAGCATACCTTCTGGGAATATTGGTAGCTGCAAATACGATATTATTTTCTTTAGCAAAATCTACAAGCGGTGCATAATCAGTAGGGTAATTTTGCCACAGCCGTGCTGCCGAGTCTAAGCCTTCGACAGATAATTTTCCCTGCAGATAAAGATTAAGGGCCTGCTGGTTATCCTGTTCAAACATTTCGGCACCTAATACCAGGCTACGGTATTGTTTGCAGTCTTTTGTAATTTCCAACTCCATCCAATGGCTGATAGGATTATTATGAAATTCTCCAATTAATACAATGTCATTCCTAAGCAATGTTTTGATCATTTTTTTGTACGAAACTTTTTTACCGTAGGCAGTATATAAAATATATGCAGGTTTATTTTGTGCAGCTACTTCAAAAAAGATTTTTATCAAAACAAATACAAAAAGGAATATTTTTTTCATATAAGAAAGTTCGGTATTCTTTGATTAAAGCAAGCGACTTTTTTTTTTACAAAAAAAGCTGCTTAAGGTTGATTAAAAGAGGAGAAAAAATTTAGCATTGCCGTAAATATTTTTGATTATCTCTATTGCATAGCGACTGGAAATAGTACTGATAAATAGAGGAAAGTTGATGTGAGATTGTTCATCTGCAGCATCAGATATTGTTCTTACAATAATAAATGGAATATCGTATTCAAAACAAACCTGAGCTACTGCAGCACCTTCCATTTCTACACACAAAACGGCAGGAAGATTTTTTAAGATAGCATTTTTATTATTGCTGTTTGAAATAAATTGATCTCCGCTGGCAATATCACCCATCATAAATTTGGGTTTGGTGATATTAAATAAGGCTAATTCAGTTGACGAAATAATATTGTGCAACTGCTTGTTATCAAGCAAATCGTTTACCGCCTGCTGGGCAATATTTACTGCTTGCTCATCACAATCAACATATATTTTCCCCAACAACGGAATCTCAAACTGGGCCATCAAAGGCCTTGCATCCATATCATGCTGCACAAGACGTTTTGCAATAACAATATCACCAATTTTTAACGCATCATTAATGGCACCAGCGACACCTGTAAATATTAATTGTGTAATATTAAATGTAAGAATAAGGGTTGATACGGTTGTAGCTGCAGCAACTTTACCCCAGCGGGAAAATACCACCACCGTTTTGATACGATTGATAGTTCCTGTAAAATAAGTGCGTCTACCGATAACAACCTCCTGCCGGTTGAAAAGTAATTTCACCACACCGATTATTTCTTCGGGCATAGCACCCATAATTCCTACAATTTTTTCATGCATCTTTTTCTAAACCAATCTTTAAAATTGGTGTATCATTTAATACTGTTAAAATTATTTATTTGTGTTGACTAAACAACCAACCCATCATCAACGGATCACTGTAGGCTGCTATCCAGGAAAAATGTCCAACAGAAGGATATTGAGTAAATCCGGGATGAGCCCCTGATTTGGTTAAGGCCTGTACCATGTCGATTGAATAAACAGGATCTACAGCAGGATCTTCTGCACCATGAAATATCCACATAGGAATGTGTGCTATAGAAGCTGCTTTTGAAACATCTCCTCCACCGCAAACCGGTACTGCTGCTGCAAACAAATTTGGATATCTTTCAATGGCATCATAAGTTCCATACCCGCCCATGGAAAGACCTGTAATATAAATACGGTTTGTATCAACCCTGAAATCTTTTGTCACTTTACGTATCAATTCTATCAGTAATTCCATTGGTTTAGATGGAGCTGGTAACATTTGAATAGACTTATTATTTCGTGTAGTGTTTGACCAACCCTGGCCTTCGGGACATTGCGGCGCAATTACAAAAGCCGGATGCAACGACATTGTCTGGTCGGTAGCAAAATTAGAAACACCCCATTGCAATTGCGCCTCGTTGTTATTACCACGCTCACCAGAACCATGTAAAAAAATCACCAGCGGAAACCTGCGCAACGTATCCGAATCCGGAAAAAGCATTCTGTAATTTAATGAGTCCCCTTTGCTGTTTAAATATTTGTTAATACTAAACCTGGAGTTTTGTGCATTGAGTTGGTTTATACCTGCACAACAAAAAAATAATACAAGTAATAATGCTGCTGTAGTTTTTAAAAATTTCATTTTATTTTAAAGTTTATTATTATAGACAAAGTCATTAATAATAAACTTTAAAATAAAATGAAATTTTTAAAAACTACAGCAGCATTATTACTTGTATTATTTTTTTGTTGTGCAGGTATAAACCAACTCAATGCACAAAACTCCAGGTTTA
>JANXSK010000151.1 GCA_025352695.1 Ferruginibacter sp.
GCTCTTTTTACATGGGCAAATGCAGCAAGACTATCAATAAATCTTTCCCCAGATTCCAGAGCCGTTTCGATAACACTACCGTTTTTACCTAATTCATCTTTCAAACTGCTTAAATAATTTTGAGCAGTTTCAATATCCTCTCCATGTGTATAAAAGTGATATAAAATGAGGTTTACATCCGCCCTGCCTTTATTCATGTTAGCAGCATAATGAGCAGCATTTAAAGAGGTTTCCGAAAAATCGAGTGGAATTATTATATTAATCATATTTAAAACATTTAAGAATATTATTTATATAGTAACAGGAAATTTTGTAATGCTGTTTTAGATAAAGCGTTGTTGTAAACCAACAAAACACCTTTTGTCATTACAATTTTAAATAATAAATCTACAATTTTAGTTTTACAAATTAAAAGATTTCCTTTTACCTGATCGATTCATTTTTTTTATATATGAATAGTGATAGCAACTGTTATTTACAAAAATTTTCTGTTCCAATTCTAGTATTATCTGTCTAATTTCTACAAAAAGATGAATAAAGTATCCCGTTTGCATACTTATTGAAATTTAATCCAACTTTTAAAATTCAGATTACACAAATGGGCATCATTAAAAATAAAACGTGTAATGCAGGTAGAGCGGGGTATTACGCAAAAAAAAGAAGGTTTAACCATCATTAAAAGAACCATTAGTTAATTTTAAACATACAAACGCCCATACTACTTTTACTAAAGAAATATGGGCGTTAATAGAAAAAAGTAAAATTAAGAAGGAGCAATCAATCGTTAGTACAACGCAAATATAAAGAGTTGTGACAAACCAACAAAATTCGTTTTAAGAAATTATTAAGTTTTTCATATGGCAAGCAATCGTTAATGTCCTTCCGTTTCTACGGAAGGACTATTTTTTTGTACCTACGCTACTAAATTTATTTTATCATTCCCTTATATTAAGTGGCCACAGAAAAATTGGATTTGCTGCCCATAATCCATATCCCAACCGTAAAATACCCCTTTCTACTCCTTTTAAAATCTATTTTTTATTAGATTAATTTATAGAGTTGTAAGATTTTACTAATTTACTATCATTTACTAAGGCAGAAGTACCCTTATCAAACCGGCATTTTAGATATGCAATGTTAGTGGAAGTAGCCTAAAGAGATAATAGTGTTACTACAAGATTAGGAAGAAATAATCCTTTAATTCCCCAAACTATCGAATATTCTATATCAAAATAATCATCAATAATTCACTTTCTAAATCCGCGAATCCGATGCCAGTCAATATTTAAATGTTATTCTTTAATAACTTTGTGAAATCTATTTGCAGCTTCACCAATTATTTAAAAGTTGCAAATCACTGCATCAATAGTTTACCCAACTTTAGCAAATTCTTCAAATTAAAGATTATTTGTATAATCCAGAATTTTATTTGCACTATCAATTATATCTTCAATAAGAAGTGGAGGCTCACGCATAAATATAAATAATTTCAGATTCGATTTGATGAAAATATTCTGGTATAATCCCATTTCTAGAAAGCAAATTAATTTTTTTACTGAGTTTACTTTCTTTGTAATCTGCAAGATCTATTAATTCTATTCCAATAGGTTTGCTGAAGTCTACAATTATGTCAATGTTACTTTTATCAGTAAAGTCATCTCTAACAACCGACCCGAATAAACCGATAGAATTGAAAAAATATTATTTTTTTAACTTAGGTTTAAGTTGCGTTAAGATTTGCTTTATGTAAATTAATTCAATCATATTTAAAATATAAGGAAAGTTTTGATTGGGTTATTTCTACTAACAATGGGGCTACAATTTCAGCCGATGTCAATGCATTTATAGTGATCTCATTATTGCATATTCACTGACCTGAATGTTGGCCAAACAAATAACAGCTACTTTAAAAGTTGAAGCTATGTGTAGTATGCTTCGATAATTATTTACAAGTAGCTTAGGCAATACAACATTAGAAGTATACAAGCAACCCGTAAAAAATGTGTATGCTTTATGCTGCTGTATTCACTATGGTTTTAGTTCTTTTATCCATCCATTGCTTTTCATCCATTCAAATAAAGGTTTCATCCAACTTTCTGTTGGCAGATCCAATACAAAGCCATGATTGCCGTTGGGATATAAATGCATTTCAACCGGAACATGCTGTTTTCGCAAAGCTTCATAAAAAACAATGCTGTTATCTACGTCAACTACTTTATCTTCTTCACTATGCGTAATCCATGCTGGTGGTGTTTTAGCAGTAATATTTTTTTCGTTTGAGAAAAAAGTTACTTTTTCTTCCCCAGGGTTTTCGCCAAGCAAATTTGTTCTTGATGAAGGATGGGTTAGTTTATCTGTCATTGAAATTACCGGATACACTAACATCATAAAATCTGGCCGAAGATTAGTGTGTTCATCATTTGGTATAAAAGAAACTTCAAAATGTGTGGCAGCTAAAGCGGCTAAATGGCCTCCGGCAGAAAAACCCATGATCCCAATTTTATTGCTATCTATATGCCACGCCAGGGCATTTTCACGTACTACTTTAATTGCTTGCTGTGCATCCTGCAAAGGACCAATATTTTTTTCTTTCATAATTGAATCAGATGGCAGGCGGTATTTTAAAATAAATGCTGCAGTGCCCTGTTTAATAAAAATAGTCGCAATATTGATACCTTCTTTTTGGTAGCTTTCCATCCCATAACCACCACCAGGACAAATAATAACTGCGGTACCGTTTGCATCGCTTTCAACAGGAAGATAAATTTCGAGCGTGGGAATTGAAATACTTTTGTATCCACCAAATTTACCATCCCAATACAACGTAATTTCCTTCATATTGTTAGTTAAAGAATTGGGAATAGCCTTATTGTATAAGGGAATAATTTTTTGCGAAAAACAATTAGCCGAAATAGCAATAAAGCAACCAAGTAAAATAATTTTTATACCCATTGATTAAAGTTTAAAATGTTATTTGAAACAGCTATTTGTATCGTTTTATTTTTTTGCATATAGCGTTTATAATATCAATTTTCTCAACAGGATACTTATTAAACTCATTTTCATAACTAGAAGACTGCAGCATCAGAATCATTTTCACCCAATTGGCACGCTTAAGATAAAGCAAACAGTTCATTTGTTTAAAATAAGATTTATAAAAGAGAAATAGGCTTACTATGCCCTTGCTATATTACCACCAACAATCATAACTCTAAGATTGTACTGGATATTTTTTATTCTTTTTACTGATCGTTTCTTTTTTCTACCAATATCGCCCCATCTGCGTAAACTCTTGACCAGGCATACGCCAAAATAACTACATAAACCCTTTATTTCACTTTATCTTTCAACTACAGTTTCCAGTTGTACGGCAACAATTTTACTGCCTATTTTTACTTCTTCAATGGTTCTGTTAAGACGGCTTCTTTCGGCAGCAAAAGCCATCAAATGGCTTTCGACAGACACTTCAATGGTTGAGCTTAGTAAGGTATTGTCCTGCTGGGCAACTGCCTGTACCCAATCTCTTACAAGTCTATGATCGCCACCTCCATGCTCATCCGTTACCATCTTCCAAGATACTTTTTTTCTTGTTTTAAAATCAGTCATCACAAAGGATTCCATATCACCTACTATATCTCCTTTAGAGCCCATTATTCTGGTAATTCTGCCTTGATAAGAAACATGTGCTTCCATAGAAAATGCTGCTGTAATACCATTTTCAAAAAGCATATTCACAGTCAGATGATCAGGCTGGTCATTGTCCATCCGGTATACGCAGCGTCCGTAATCTGTTGTTTTTAAATTTTCCAGTATCAACTTATCCCATTTTGATTTATCTACTGGTAAATCAAAAACATACAACCGCTTTTTATCCCGTAAGTAAATTTGAAGGGCAGAATATGGACAAGATTTTTCTACCAAACAGCCATCGGTACATCTTTCTGTACTTCCTTCAGGTGCATTGGCATTGGTAAACCAGCGCAGGTTTCCAAAGCAATGCACATCATGTGCTTGACTGTTAACCAACCAACGAATAATATCGGTATCGTGACAAGATTTTGCCAGCACAATAGGCGTTGCCAGTTTACTGTTTTTCCATTTCCCCCTTACATAGGAATGACTCATGTGTACCTGCTCAATGGGTTCCATGTGCTGTATGCTGATAATTTTCCCAATCAGTTCAGCATCCAGTACTTCTTTCAATTGTCTAAAATAAGGCGCATACCGCAATACATGGCATACTGCCACAATACGTCCAGTAGCAGTTACCTTTTCAAGTATAAGCCTGCACTCTTCCTCTGTTGGCGCTATGGGTTTTTCCAATAAAATATCGTAGCCAGCATCCAACGCTGCAAGACAGGGTTGTGTATGCAGCATGTCGGGAGTAGCAATGATTACCGCATCTGCAAATTTTTCTTTTATAAAAACAGCTTTCCAATCTTCAAAACAATTATTTATACTTAACTGATGATTCAATTTTGCACGCCTTCTCCTTCCTCCATTTGGCTCAGCTACTGCAATTATTTTTAATTCGTTGGGATTTTGAATAGCATAATCTGCATATATACTTCCTCGGTGACCAGCTCCAATTAAAATGGCAGTAACGGGCTTACTTATTTTAATATGCCGGGGATTTGAAAAAACATTGTCATGTAGTCCGAAGAGCGAAGCCATCTCCCTCCACTTTAAGATAGCACTTTTTTGAACATTTTTTTTTACATCAAATAAAGAGCGTAAAAGTTTTCTGGCGGTTATAAACTGACGTAACGACATATCCTGATTGTTTTTAATAATTAACATTGTATTGCTATGCAAATTTACTAACAGCAGTAGTTTATCACCCCATGGAGCAGGTGATTATAATGAAATTCTAACATTGCCTTAGTTACCTATTAATACCTGGGGGTATAATATTGAATATAAAAAAATGAGAGACCTTTTTATTGGATTCAATATGAATTGTCATTTTTCTGTATGTAAAAATACAGCAAAAAGACGCTGGTTGATTTTATGAAATGCAATAACTACGTATATATTTGTTGCAACAATATCTTTATCTGTGTTGGCAAATGGAAAGTACAGCTAGAAAATTAATAAAAATAGCATATTTAGGTATGGCACCAATAAGGATACTCTTCATTAATCTATAACTTTAAAACGAAAGTAAAAGAGCGCTAAATCAACAATCATTAAAACAAAAAAATCAACCTATGTGAATAAAGTATTTATTTTAATAGCAATACCATTTTCATCTAAATTTAAAAAGGGACAAACCATTGAATTAGCAAAAAAAATTGTATTAGGAACGATATTAATTAGCCAAACACGTGCTTAAATCAATTATTAAAAAACAGCCTGTCACCCGATAGTATGTATTGGCTATAGGAAATTTATTTAAAGAAAAGAAAATAGATTCGGCCTTGAAAGGGCAATTGCTAAAGCTGATATTGACAGTAAAAATGGAAATATCCAATAGGTAATTTTATAGTTTGAATAAGCAGTTAAGAGCTAATCCTTTTCTGTTAATACTTTTTAGCTTCAATGGTTGATTGGGTAACCGAATTCTCACCCTTTTAATACAATAAATAATTTAGAACATGGAGATACAAACTAATTGAATAGTTCAATAAATATTAGTGAAATTTTAGATTTATTTTATGAGGCTGTGGGGACTACAATCAAAACCCTTGCTGCGCTTAGTGTCGTTTATAAAAAGTTATAACCCGGTATTGTAATATTTTCCTTGTTTTATATTTTGAAAGCTAGTATTATTTTCAATCCTGCAGTAAATAAGAAACTACTTCAGCATTCTATTAAGTTCTTCTATCAAGGCGGGGCGGCGGGGCTTTGCCGAAAATCTTTCTCTCAGGCGCTCTGCTACTGCTAATACATCTTTTTTTTCTTTGGGAATATCTTTTATAATTTTTTTCATCTTGCTTATCAAATCAGCATACTCGTCCCTAATATTTGCACTTATGCCATGTTCTTCCAAAACAAGTATATGCATAACAAGCAATGAAAATAAATACCCTTTTACCAGATACATATCGTAATCAAGTGTTGTGTTGAGGTTATTTGCCAGTTGCACCAAAATAAGCAATCTATCCCAAAATTTTTCCAGCATATAAATCGGGCCAAGGCTTTTCAATAATAGAGGACACGCTGCAGATTACCAAAACTTATTTTTACTTTTATTCCACTCACTGATTATCTTTTGTGTTGTTTCGGTAATGTAAATTTTTATTATTTGCTTCCACTCATCGGGTGTAAAAGTATTTTTCCATTGTTGATAATATTTTTCAGACACGCCCCTGTTAAAAGCAAAATACTTGGTATAGTGCCCGATACTGATAATATCTTTTTCCAGGTTTGCAATGCGCAACAATTCTTTTTTCAATTGGTTAACTGTGCCCGGATTAGATTTAGCCTCAGCAATTTTAATCCCCTTTGCATTTATTTTTTTTACCGTATTGTAATCTTTTTTCCTAATCGCTTTATTTACTACATCCATCCTTACATCTATTATATCCATAATTTGGTTCAGCAATTTTTCCTGTTTGCTGCAAAAATTCAATTACTTCTTTTTTAAAAAACTCCTTTCTGTAATCGTTGTACTGTTTTGTAAGTGTGGCAATTGAGGCATATGTAAATGCTATAAAGCCAGTGCCTTTATCAAGATCTGCCGCAAGATCTTTAAAAAGAGAAAATAGTGATAACCAAAATCGCCATAGTCGAAATAAATTTTATCCTTCAATTCTTTTTGTAAAAAATAAAACACTTTTTCTTTTAAGTTGATTGCTACCTGATTTGCTGAAATTATGCCTTGCAACAATTCAACCGTATTTTCAATATTGTCACCAATTTTACTATTGGAATCATCTCAATTAGTGATTGTTTCAATCATGGGTTTTAAAACAGCTTTGAATAATGCAAAAACCTCCCTTAAATTATTTTTTGCAATATATTCCCAGCCTACGACTAAAAGCTTGTTTAGTTTCATGGACAAACCAAATGAAGACCGGTAATCAATATAAACAACAATTGAATATTTTTTTATCAATTTGTTAACCATTTCCGAATACTTTTTCGCCACATCACTCCTACTGTTTTTGTCTGCA
>JANXSK010000180.1 GCA_025352695.1 Ferruginibacter sp.
ACCAATAGCACCAACACTTCCCTGCACATACATTTTCTTTTCTACCACATTGGTCCATATCTTATCAATAGCATGTATTAAACTATCATCACCTGTTAAAGCTGCCACATCTGCAACGGCAGCGTACAAATAGCCTGCACGTACAGCATGCCCTTCAGCTTCTTCCTGGTCAACTACCGGTTTATTGTCTTGCCAGTAAGCACCACTTTTCCAGGAATCTTTACTGGTGGAATCATAGCCTTTGTATCGGCCACGCTCTTCTATAAAAAATTTAGCGGTTGATAAATATTCCTTTTTGCCGGTGATGCGGTAGAGTTTTACCAGGCCCATCTCCACAATCTCATGACCGGGAGCTACGTGCTTTTTACCCGGACCAAAAACGGAACAAACCAGGTCGGCATTCTTTAAGGCAATGTCTAACAGATTTCTTTTCTTGGTTGCTAAAAAGTGTGCTGCCGCCGCTTCATACAAATGGCCGGCATTGTATAATTCATGACTCAGCTCTCTTTCTTTTTCCCATCTTTCTTTACCTGCCCATGCATGTGGTTCGTTGGGGTTGATGGTTCTTGCTGTATACAGGTAACCATCCGGTTCCTGCGCCTTACCCACAATGGCAATCAATGAATCAATATAGGTCTGTAATCTTGCATCGGGATGAACCGCCAATGAAAAAGAAGCCCCCTCAATTGTTTTATAAATATCTGTGTCATCAAACGGATATGTGGTACAAAATTTTCCCTGCTTTTTAGCTGCCATTACAAAATTCTTTACCCGGCCTGTGCTTTCGCAACGTTCAAAAGATGCAGGAATGGTAACAGTTCTGTTGGTTTCAATTTTTGGCAACCAAAAATTATCCGTTAGCCTAACCTGTGTGAAATCAACGGTGTGTATGGGATAATCTTTTTGCTGACCATAAAGCATATAACCGGAAGAAGCCATTAATAAGAGGAAGATTTTTTTCATATACTTTTTGTTTATAAAGAATTTGGAATCGTTACTTGGTTTTTTATGCTCATTTTTATGGAAGACTTCATTTACCTCACCCTCCTTCCCCCTCTCCTTTTGGAGAGGGAGCGGTACTTCACTTATCTGCTAAACTTTTTATTCTTCCATTTCATCATTTTTTCTTTACTAATCAAGAAGCTTCAAGATTATACTCTTTTATAATTATAAAAAGTCTAAACCAGTTTAAATTTAGTCTCCGAATTGAAAGAAATCAGCCATCAAAAATCAGACATCAGACATATAATTTACTGTTGTCCGTAATAGCTATCTGGACCGTGTTTGCGTTCAAAATGTTTTTTGATCAATGCATCTTTGAGTCTTGGGGCATTCGGGTTTATCTGTTCTGTCAGCAAGGCCATCTTTGCTATTGCTTCCAGCACAGCGCTGTTGTACACTGCCTTTGCTGGTGTTTTGCCCCAGGTAAATGGTGCATGATTTCCTACCAGTATCATTTCTATTTCTTCATAACTCAATCCCTTTTCTTTCAGCTCATTCATTATTTGAAAACCGGTTTCGTATTCATAATTTCCTTTTATCATCTCATCGCTCATGGGTGGCGCACAGGGAATATCAACAGTGTTATGATCTGCATGGGTGGTACCAAAAATAGGAATGCTGCGCAGGCTTTGCGCCCATGCCGTAGCATAAGTAGAATGTGTATGTACAATACCGCCAATTGCCGGCCAATGTTTATACAACACCGCATGGGTTTGCGTATCAGAAGAAGGGCGCAGATTACCTTCAACCGTTTTACCGTCAAAATCAACGATCACCATATTCGCCGGTGACAGATCTTCGTATGGTACACCGCTTGGCTTGATGGCAAACACACCCACAGATCTGTTTGCTGCACTTACATTTCCAAATGTAAACAATACCAATCCCAGCTTAGGTAATTGCATATTGGCCTGGTATGCTGACTCCTGTATATCAAGGTATTTACTCATAAATTATTTGTTGTAAAAGCTGAATGATTAATGGTAAAATTATTTATAAAAGTCTTTAAATTTTTCAGCGCTATTACTCATTTGCCTCAACAAATTCTCCCAACTGCTTGTAACGGGCATATCGTTTTTTATAAACAGCCGCTTTAGTCTGATCAGGAAAATATGTTACATCAAACCCCTGCCCCATTGCCGTCATAGCATCTTCTACTTTATCATAAATACCTGCAGCTGTAGCCGCAAACATAGCCGCACCCAATGCACAGGTTTGTTCTGATTTATGAATACGAATTGGCATCTCCATTACATCTGCCATCATCTGCATAATAAAGGGAGATTTTTTTGCAACGCCACCAATACCTATTAAACCTTTTACGGGCACACCTTCCTCATTAAACCTCTCAACGATTGCTTTTGCACCAAAGCAAGTAGCTTCGGCAATGGCTCTAAAAATCTTTGGTGCATCGGTTCCTAAATTTAAACCTGCTATGGCACCTTTAAGCAACTGGTTCGCATCCGGTGTACGACGACCATTTAACCAATCCAATGCAAGTTCATTGCTTTCTGATAGTGGAATTAAATTGGCTTCAACGCTTAAGGCTGCAATAATATTATTGGTAGCTTCTTCAATTAATTTTGCTGCAGTATCCTCATCAATAAGTATAGATTTTGGCAGTAATTTTTGCAAAGGCCAAGTCAGCATATTTTTAAACCAGGCATAAGCATCTCCAAAAGCAGATTGCCCTGCTTCCATTCCCATCATACCCGGAATAACAGAACCAGGTACCTGTCCGCAAATGCCTTTAATCAATTTTCCTTCTATTTCGTTCATTGGCGCAACAAGCATATCGCAGGTAGAGGTACCCATTACTTTACTTAAATGATACGCTTCTATTTGGCCACCTACAGCACCCATGTGTGCATCGAATGCACCTACACCAATTACCACCGCTGTTGAAAGTCCCAATTTATTAGCCCACTCCAACGAAAGATGCCCAACCGATTCTGCAGAAGTGTAAGTTTGTGTAAATAATTTATTGGTGAATTCTTTTAACAAGGGATCAAGCGAAGTAAAAAACGCATCCGGTGGCAACCCATTGAAATCGTCACTCCACAAGGCTTTGTGCCCTGCACTGCATACGCCCCGTTTCATCTGCTTAACGTCTGTTCCTCCAGCTAATAAAAAAGGTATCCAATCGCAATGCTCTACCCATGAATAAATAGCGTTCGCAACTTGGCTATCTGCCCGAAGAATATGGAGCAGCTTTGCCCAAAACCATTCAGAAGAATAAATGCCCCCAACAAATTGCAGGTAGTTGATATCATATTTTTTGGCATGCTCATTTATTTCCGCAGCTTCTTTAGTACCAGTATGGTCTTTCCACAAAACAAACATCGCATTAGGGTTGCACTCAAATGCCGGAAGCAATGCCAACGGAGTACCTGTTTCATCAACCGCCACAGGTGTAGAACCTGTAGTATCAATTGAAATGGCCTTTACATTTGCTGTTATTGCAGGACCAGCCTGTTGCAAACATTGCTTAATTGTATGCTCTAATCCTTCAACGTAATCAAGCGGATGTTGGCGAAATTGATTTAACGAAGCGTCACAATACTTACCTTCTTTCCAGCGGGGATAGTAAAAAACAGCTGAAGCAATTTCATTTCCATTGGCAGCATTTACAAGTATTGATCTAACGGAATCTGTACCGTAATCAACTCCAATAACATATTGATCATTCATATTTGGCAGGCAATATTTACTCCAAATATATTATTATTTGTAACAATGACAATTATTTTTTTTAAATATTTTTTATATCCCTTGATTTTAAAATAGCTAATTGAAAAAGTTGATTAAAAATAGCAGGTAGTGTATGCAAACAAGAGCGTATTTATTGTAGGCATTTTTATATTTTTTAACCGCTATCACAATTTTTGTAAGATGATTAGTTGCCAAACAATAAAGGTTTTTAAAAGATTCCACGCAAACTAACCATGCTAAATAAATCGGTGGTTGTACATAAAAATATCTGTTGGTTTTTATAGATGCAGGGCTATAATAAAACTTTAATATTTTTTATTTGGTTATGTGTTGAAACCATTAACTTTAATTTCAACTTATAAACAATTACCTATAATGATCCCACAAGCTACTAACAAACAAAGATTGTATTCACTTGATGCCTTAAGAGGTTTTGATATGTTCTGGATAATGGGTGCCGAAGAAATTTTTCATTCAATCGCAAAGGCTACCGGATCAACTTTCTGGCAGGGCATTGCCGAAGAATTAACACATCCGGAATGGAATGGTTTTCATTTTTATGATTTGATATTTCCTTTGTTTCTTTTCATTGCAGGTGTTGCTACTCCGTATTCGGTAGGTAATGAACTTGATAAAGGAAAGAGCAGGAAAGAACTTTTATTTCGGGTAATTAAAAGAGGTTTAACATTGGTGTTGCTGGGTATTATTTACAACAATGGATTACACCTTAGACCACTGGCTGACATCCGTTTTGGCAGTGTGCTTGGCCGCATCGGACTGGCTTATATGTTTGCCAATATTATTTATTTATATACAAAACAACGTGGGCAGATCATTTGGTTTTGCTCCTTACTTATTGGTTACTGGTTACTACTTAAATTTAACTCAGCACCAGGTTTTGAGCGGGGAGATCTTACAATGCAAGGTAATTTTGCATCTTACATAGATCGATTAATCTTGCCGGGAAAACTCTATTTAGGTTTGCATGATCCCGAAGGTTTAACATCAACCATTCCTGCAATAGGCACAGGTTTATTAGGCATTTTAGCAGGAAATTTTTTAAAAGAAAATTCATTCGGCCAGCAAAAAAAAGCATTGTATTTATTAATTACAGGTATTATATTTGTCGGGTTGGCACATATATGGAACCTTGATTTCCCAATCAATAAAAATCTTTGGACAAGTTCTTTTGTGTTAAATGTTGGCGGGTACAGCCTCATCCTATTAGCTGTATTTTATTACATCATCGATGTTTTAGGGTATAAAAAATGGGCCTTCTTTTTTAAGATAATTGGCATGAACTCTATTTTAATTTATATGTCAGGCGCCTTCATTAATTGGACATATACAACCAATGGATTTTTTCAATGGCTCGGCGAGTTTATTGGCAATCCATACAATGCCGTAGCGCTGTCCATTTGCTATGTACTGGTTAAGTGGTCTTTCTTATATTTCATGTACCAGAAAAAAGTTTTTTTACGGGTATAAGCTGCAGTAAGACCATATTTACGCAAAATATGATGTTATATCTTAAAGAAGTAATGCTAACAAAATAAAAAATATTGAATGAAAAAAAATCCGTTAATACAATTCATTGGCCTTTTATCAATACTTGTTATTACAATTGCATTTACTACTGTTTCAGTCAATGTAAAATATTTATACAGTTCCGGAGATCCAAGAGCCGTGTTGATTGCAACGCAAAAAACTTATTTCAATTCCTTTGTGGATTGCAATATGGCGGAAGCATGGATAGGCGACACTTTTCGTATTTTTCCTGGTAAATATGGCGAAGACCCTTTATGGGGTAATTCTCATGAATTGAAGTTTGCAGATGGCAAAAATGCCGAAGAAGCTTTTAACAGTAAAGTGAAAGATTTTACAGAGCCCGTAATGCCTTTAAATGTATTACCCGATGCTACAGGTTTACATGGTGCAGTTTGGTTTGAAACAGTATACCAGGATACAAAAGACAAAACTGGTAAAACATTGTTTGCCGTTTACCACAACGAAAATTATCCTTTTACTTTTCCTTACAATGCTACAAATGGTGATGGGTATATTAACAACAATTGGCCCGAAGGATTAAAGGGGCCAACTTCTCCAGCTGCTGTTTGCAGAATTGGCATTATGAAATCATTGGATGGTGGCAGAAGCTGGACCAATAAAGGTATTTTTATTGAAGATCTTCAACCAAGGATGATTTTAAAAACACACAATACTTCAAAAACCTTTGCAGGCGGCACCGGAGATCCTTCTGCAGTGGCAAATGGTGCCTATCTTTATCTTTTTTATGGTGAATATGGCTATCCCGGAATATACACCGAGGCCACTTATGATGCAGACAAAGAGCGCCGTGGACAGTGCATAAGCATTGCAAGGATTTTGTTAACTGATTTGGATAATCCTGTTGGCAAAGCCAGGCGCTGGGATGGTGTTGGTTTTAACGCACCCTCTGATGGCATTGGAGTTCCAGTTGCTTCATTACAAATTCCTGCCAATGAAGGTGGCGAAGCGGCATCTTCTCCAACTGCAAAATTTCACTGGGGTCCTTCTGTAAGTTGGAATACCTATCTAAAAGCATGGGTAATGCTAATGGCTAAATCAGAAGGTCCGTCCTGGCAAGGCAGCAGCATTTATATATCTTTTAATAAAAATGCAGATTTAGGTAGCAAAAAAAATGCGCAGCAATGGTCGAAGCCCAAATTATTAATTGACCGGCCCGGGCATATTCTTTGGTATCCGTCGCTGCAACCGCTTAACACCCCAGATGCTGTTTTAAATAAAAACACCTGCCTAAAATTAGGCAGGCAGGCAAAGTTATTTTTTAAAGATATGCAGGGAGACAAAAGTGAATACTCCTCTGAATACATTATAGAATTTCAGCAATAAAACAACAAGTGATTATTTTATTCTTCGAAAAAATTTAACCCCATTGTAGCGCCAAATTTTCCTAATTATAAGAATGACAATTAAAATTTGCAAATACTAATTTATGGTTATTTGCAAGCTTTTTCAGTTGTTTTGACATAATAGGATTTATATTTTTTTGATGCTGGATCCATGCATCCTTGAAGGTTAAGAATTTTTATATTCCTGAAATCAACAGGTTGTCCTTCACTTTGCAAAGCGATAAATCCTTCAGTCAGCAATTTCCCATCCTGCTTTATTTTAGGATCGTAATTGGCTACTACCCCGCCACCAATCTGGGGCTTTGAATATTGCAATACGGTATCTCCGTTAATGATATGAGTGATCAATGAATCACCCAGCACAATAATTTCACCCTTTACCCATTGATCACCCTCATATGTTTTTGATGTGGAGGGAATGCAGTGCCGATCGTCTATTTTGCCATGGAACACAACATCAGTTCCTGGTGAACACATGTTACCGGTAGGCCTGGCAACGCCATCACCAAGCCCACCAAGTATTTGAAACTCGATAGAGATAGGCCAGTTCTGATCTTTAAGAATTGTTTTAGGATCTTGTGAATGAAACATTACACCACTATTTTTTAAGGTATAATCAGGTGCATCTTTTCGCCATTCGCCAACTAAGCGATATTCAAATACCAGATGATAATAGGAGAATGGTTTTTTATAATACAAGTGCCCAAACTGTTCATTAAATTTATCGTAATGATCATAGCGTACTTTTACAATACCATCCTCTACTCTAAAAGTATTACCATAATTATCGCCTGTTTCATGGTGGTTAATTTTAGGTACCCAGTTTTTAATATCTTTTCCATTAAACAGTGTTACCCATTCTTCTTTATCAACGCTACGCTGGGCAATAACTGGTACTGTCAAAAGTATAGCTGCTGCTATTAAAAAATGCTTCATCGTAAAATAATTTTTTTTAGTTTTTAAAATTTTATACCCTGGATCACTGGTGATTTATTTCCTATCCATTTATATGCAAGTTCCTTGTTTTGAATAAAACTTTTTATCATGGCAATGTACAATGATACTTTAGGTAAATAAATTAAATTTATTCATAAAATATGGTACCTGATGAATTTACATAACAGCTATTTGATTAAAGATATTTGTTTGACAATATATAAATTCCTTTTATTATTGCTTAATACCATTTTATTAATTTACTATTATTTATCAATACCGTTTAGTTATGAAACTGGAGTGGTGGCTGAAGACACCTGCCACGGCTAACTTCTCGTTGTTGTCCCACCAACCACCTTAACTAAACGGCATTGTTTTATTTATCTCCAACGTAAGATTTTTAGCCATCGATAATATTTTAAAATTACCTACTTTCTTTACAGGCTTAAAATAAATTAAAGGAGTAATAAAGCTTATTAACCCATTAAAATATTTTGAAGAAGTATCACAACAAGGGCATTATAAACTACTGATAAAAATCAGCGGCATGCGACAGTTTTGCGATCCTCCATAAATATTATTCTATTGGTTGTACTATTACCTAGCTCCGAAAAATATTCCATAAATGAAAATTAATACAGCGCTATTTTTTATAAAATATGTAAACTTTATCATTAACAGTTTTCGGCAAATAGTGGACACCCCATCATTTGTTAAAGACTACTAGCCCTGGATACCATTTTTCTGCATTCTTCCGGTAAATGTTATCAATCACCTCCTTTGGCAATTTTAATCCATTAAACGGTTTATCAAAATCAGCGACAGTCATTTTTTCATTGGTAGTAAAAAATTGCCAGTCGCTTGTTCTTTTGGCATGTACACTATTTTTAATTTTACTAAAATCTGAGACTTCGGTAATCACATCATCTGTAGCATACAACAACCTGTCCTGGTATTTTACCATAAAGTCATGTACTTTTTGCCAATTGTTAACTGATTGAAATTGCAGGTGTGTAATTCTTGCTGCCATATCAACTGCCATGTTAGGAAATTTATCCAGTCGTTTTGCCAACTCATCCACATTCCATTCGAGGCTTCCCAAATGTGCCCCGATAAATTTCAGATCCGGATGTTTTTCAAGCAGGTGATCCCGTGCGGCAATCTGTGTTTCATAAGATGGAAATTCAGGATGCAAAAACATATGATACA
This sequence comes from Ferruginibacter sp., assembly GCA_025352695.1. Classification (GTDB taxonomy): domain Bacteria; phylum Bacteroidota; class Bacteroidia; order Chitinophagales; family Chitinophagaceae; genus Ferruginibacter. The sequence goes on from JANXSK010000180.1 coordinate 8,772, forward strand.
CTGGATTTTCAGTATAATAACTTCTATCCCCTTTTATAGTCATTTTATCAGCAGGCAGCCAGCAATTTTTTGGCTCTCCTAAATGACCCAAAACCGGTATTTTATTTTGAATTATAAAATTAAAAATGGTATCAAACCGGGGATCATCGATCATGACCAATTTACCGTTTTTATCTCTCAGCGCCATGCCAATAACTTTATAAATTTTAACCGCTATGGCGCCTTTAGCAAAAGAATTTTTTAAATAAGCAATGGTTTGTTGTTGCCAATTACTATCATTAAAATGTCTTACAGAGATCGTGGTTGCATAAGCTACCCGATTGGGAAAAGCATTTACCTGATGTAATGCAAACTGCTGCTGCACTTCCATAGGCGGGGGTTCATTTACATCATCAAGGTTTATGGTGATAAGAGAAAAATTATCTTCAGCAGCCTGCATTGCATAATCAAGGTTATTTGTATAAAGATGTATATGCGCATCTATCTTTTTTATTGTAAAAAAATCTTCAGCAGTATAAAACTTCTCTGTTCCTTCAACCGTGTTTGCAGGATTCTTTTTTGACTGTGAGCAATTCTGCAGCAAAAAGCAAGCAATAAAAAGATAGAAAAAAAAGAGCTTCATAACACTGGAAATTATTGGTTAAATTAAACTGATATTAATTACTCACTCCATCCTAAATTAAATTCCCGGAAACCATTTTTCAGCATTGGTACGGTATATTTTATCAATAACTTCCTTTGGCAATTTTAATCCTTTAAATTTTTCACTAAAATCCGGCACCGTCATTTCTTCATCCGTTACAAAAAATTTCCAATCACTTATTCTTACATCGTGTACCTCTTTGTTTACTTCTGCAAAATTTGATTTAGGTTCCACCCCATGGTCGGTGGCATAAACAAGCCGGTCCTGATATTTGATGATAAAGTCATGCACCTTTTGCCAGTTTTTTACAGACTGCACCTGCAAATGTGGAATTCTTGCAGCCATATCTACCGCCATGTTTGGAAACTTGTCAAGCCGCTTTGCCAGTTCATCCACATTCCATTCAAGGCTGCCTAAATGAGCGCCTACAAACCTGAGATGTGGGTGTTTGCTCAGCATATTATCCCTTGCCCTGATCTGGTCTTCGTAAGAAGGATTCTCCTTATGAAGAAACTGGTGGTATTGCGGATGCTCCGTAAAATATCTCTTATCACCTGCAATCGTCATGCTGTCTGTTGCCAGCCATGCATTCCTGGGTTCACCCAAATGGCCCAATACTGTAATGTTACTTTTCTCAATAAAATTCAGAATGGTGTCAAACCGGGCATCATCTATCATCACCCATTTGCCATTGGCATCTTTCAATTCCATTCCAATATTCTTCCAGATTTTAACCGCTACTGCACCTTTTTCAAAAGACTCTTTTAAATAAGCAATGGTTTGTGGCTGCCATTTTTCAGTACCCCAATTTTCTAAATTAAATGTAGTGGCAAATGCCAACCGGTCAGGAAATTTTTTAGTAAGTATAAGCGCAATCCTACGCTGCTCCGCAATTGGATGACCAGAATTTACATTGATTGTTAACAGGCGAAAATTATCCTTTTTAGCCTGATCAATAAAAGTGCTGTCATCTGAATTAATGTGCACATGGGTATCATATTTTTCAACCTTGGTAAAATCTGCGGCTGAATAATATGTTGCCGAATCAATATTTCCTATCGCTTTTTTGCTTTCTGGTGCCACACAACTTTGCAATAAAATGCAACCTGCATACAACCGTACAATTATTGTTCTCAAACAAATTTTCATGACCTGCAAATTTTAATGTTAGTTAAGAAGCATCTTTAATAAATCTTACATCATCCGGCAAAAAGCAATAGTTATTATACATTGGAGGAATCAGCCAGGTTAAATTTTAATAAATATTTTTTTCTTGTACAACCAGTTTAATATAAGCCACAGTATAAATAAAGTAATGGCTCCGCTAAACAACGGGGCGTAAGGTGAACCAAAAAGTTTGTCAAAATTTGGCCCCAGATGTATGTAAAGCGATTGGTGGATCAATGATCTTATACCGCCATCAGCCATTACATAAGCTGCAATAGAATTGGCTCCAATTACCATTAAAAAATAGGACCACTTCTTTTTACCTTTCATATCAATAACGCCATAAAAAAAAGCAAGGAATAAAAAACATATTCCACCGCTAAAGATCGTCCAGGCTGGTGTCCAGATGCGTTTTACGATTGGGTTGATGCCGGTTACATGCAATACAACACCAATAACAATTAGCGACAATCCCATTTTGATAAAGAAATTTAATTTCTCTTTCGGTGTTTTGTCAGCATGTAAAGTGTTGCCAGCAAGCAAGCCGATTATCATTGTACCTAATGTAGGAATAAAACTAAGTGTTGAATATCCTCCTCCATTATTTGTAAAAGGAGATTTGCGTGGAAAAAGATTTAAGAACCATTTATCAAATGCCCAGGCAAGATTGGTATTTTTATTCCAGTGTGCAGCAAAGCCTGTGAGGTTGTGTTCCCAATCGGAGGTAACTCCGGCGGCAGTATAATCAAAGCCAGCTCCGGGCAAAGGATATAATGCGAAAGCAAGCCAATAGCCCACCAAAATTACTATCAATGCAATCACCTGCACTCTTTGGGAATAGAACCCGAGCAACACCAGGAAAGTATAGCCTAAACCAATTTGCGAAAGGGTATCTTCAAAAGTGAAGTAGGTTTGTGTGGAATCCATAGAACGCAAAAATATTCCCAGAAAAATGAGTATAAGGGAGCGTTTTATGGTGTGCCCTAATAAACTTTTAAACGAGGCACCTTTATTTTTTCTGCTGGCCATGGAAAAAGGCAATACCACTCCTACTAAAAATGTAAAGGAAGGCTGAATCATATCGTGCAATGCAAGCCAAGTCCATTCTACATGGCTTTGATGGAAAGATAAAAATTGCCAGAAACCATTACCAGGCAACGCTTCTGAAACCTGGGTAAAAGAAAGCACCTCCCCCATCATCAATAACATTACAAAGCCGCGGTAAACATCAACAGATGCTATGCGGTTGACTGGTAAAGATGCCGCTATCGCTGTAGTGTCAGCAACCGGTAGTGGATCAGCAGTAATTATATTTTCCATTTTTATTATTGTTGTTTTTTATTTTAATGTTTGAATATTCATTCCAGCTCTTTCTTAATTGGCGGCTTTTAGCAGTATTGAGTGCTGTCCATATTTTTTATTTTGGGTAGAAGTTTTTTCGCCATGGTCCGTATAACTTGCTGTTAAAACCAATACTTCTTTACCTGTTTCCTTTGCTGTTTTTTCTTTTGTACGAAATGCCCCTTCTATGCCGGGATAAAAACTAATATTAGGGTTGGAATTATTGGTGAGAATCCAACTAATCATTTCACGAACCTCATCCTTTTTCATTGCTGGATGTGCAGGCATGGCTACTTGGCCCCAAATGCCCGTACTGCCATTCATTACTTTTTTTGTGAGCCGCTCCAATGAATTGTTATTAATTGGATAACGCTTGGCAATCAATTCAAAAGATGGCCCTATCAATTTATTTTTTGATGCATGACAGGTAAAACAATCTGAATTTCTTAACAGGGTCAAGCCTTTATCTTCTTTAACCATATTGGCTTTACTTGCTAAATAGTTTTTTACTTTAGAAGCATCTTTCAAATAACAAACTTCCAGCAAAACTTCTTTGGCATTTATTTCATCATACTCGGATGATCCATCTTCTTTGTCGGTAATTTTTATATTGTAGCGGATAGTAGCATTCCATGCGAAGCGATCATCATTCAGCGGGCTGGTGATGGTAATTTTTGGTGGACTATTTTCAAACCATTTTTGGCGGTAAGCAAATGATGTATTTAAACAAACCGCCAATGCACTCAATACTATGGTACAAAAAAATTTATTTGGTTTCATTTCGTGCAGTATTTATGCTCAAGCCTTATCTATATCATTGGCCACCCTATTGGCTGATCTTGTAGCCGCTTCGGTACCCCAGTTCAGGTTATCTGCATAAGCCCCCGCAAAATGAATACGCCCTTCAGGCTTCATTACATTTGGCCAGAATTTATTTAACTCGCCAACAGGAAATGGCAACCTTTCGCAGGTGGATGAAAATATTTCTTTTGTCCAGTCCCTGCTAATAGCCAGCTCTATGGTATCTCTTTTTCCCGGATACACTTCCCTAAACGCAGCCAGTGCTCTTTGCGGAGATACGCCACCGGGACCAGTGCCCAAAACAATAACACGGTGAGTATCTACTTCCTCCGCCGAGTGCCACACATCTCCTAAATCAGGATGTTCTAAAAAAAAGTTGATATTGGGTAATCCATCATCCAGCCAAAACTTAGAACTTGCCTGAAACACAAATCGTGAATAAGAATCGTAGGTAAGATTTTGAAAAATGTATTGTTTTTCTGCAGACATGGCAGGCGTTACAGAAATATTGCGGAAAGCCGGTAAAGGGATACAGTTTACAAAATAGTCTGCTGACATTTGCTGCTCCTGATTAAACTTTTTGTACGTAACAGTTACACCTGCATCACTGTTTTTAATGGCTACAATTGGACTGTTGAGCCAGACCCTTTGTGCTAATTTTTTTGCAAAAGCATTGGGCAACATTTGATTGCCCCCTTTTAACCTGAATATTTCTGTCGGAAATACCGGTACACCACGAATTTTAAGAATGGCTGCGTACCATAATTTAAACAAAGCTGATTCGCCTTCTCCACCAAGAAATTCCAGAGCAGCTTTAGATGCCCCCTCTTTTTTCAGGAATTCTAATGCGGTAATTTTATCAAGGTGATCGTAACCAATGTTGAACGGCTGGTATTCATCCGTAAATTTATCCAGGTAAGGTGCAGTATACAAGGTTTGCAATTCGCCCCATGCATTTTGTGATAAATATTTTACTTCTTTGTCGTTAAAGCCAAACTGCTTAAGTACTGCAGCATCAGCCAGCATTTCTTCTGTATAAAATTTCCCTTTTATTCTCCGTTGTACTTGTTTTCTTCTTGGGTAAGGAATTACTTCCAGCCCCAGCTCTTTTGCATATTCAAAATATAGTTTGTAGCCGGGCTTCACAATATGCTCCTGCCCAAAATCGCCATAAAGGCCATCAGACAATCCATCATGCACCGTAAAAACATGTCCGCCATGTCTGCCTGAAGCTTCCAGCACTGTCACATCATGTCCCTTCTTCATCAGTTCATACGCACAGCAAAGCCCCGCCAATCCTGCACCACCAACAATAATTTTTTTTGAGGGACCATGATTGCTATTTATAATTTCCGATACCGGTTTATTTATTTGGGCATTATTTTCAGCGGTCACATTTCCGTTTAACAATGTTGCGCCAATACCGCCCATCAAAGATTTTTTTATAAAATCCCGTCTCTCCAGTTTACTCATAAAAGTGAAATTTAAAAAAATAAAGAATATAATTTTTAATCTTGTTGTTCTGTAAAAAATAATGTGGGTATAAAAAATCAGTCCTATTATTTTGACAAGCTTTTTTTATTAAAAATATAACTTACCCTACGATCTTGTATTTGATCAATCCTGATAAATTAAATTTCAGCATTAAAATTAATTGGATTTTAAATATACATTTTTAGTTTAAAAAAGATACCCGCAATCGTTTGCCTGATTTATTTTTTTTAGCTCACTTTAATTTTTGCATAACAAAATTTCCTACTTTTCTTCCTTCAGCTTTTCCATTTGTAATGGCAGTGATGAAATGAATACCTCCATACAGCCGGCTGATAGCAGCCTGGTCAGCTGCGTCATAAAAAGAATTGAAGTGCCGTATTGGCCTGCCAAAGGGAACTTCAGCAGAATCTGTAAATACATAATTATCTCCAACCATTTGTGTAAGTATTGTGGCGGCACTGGAAGATACAACGCTGTGCCCACTTGGATATTCAGGAAAAGGTGGCGTTTGAATCAATGGCAGCCAATCTTTATTGATGTATTGATTGATGAAAGTTTCCGGCCTTATATAGTTGTACATATACTTTGCATCCCAACAGGATATAAATCCATCATACAGGGCAATGGCTGTTTTAGAAAGAAGTGCTGCGGTTTTTATGGCATCGTATTTTTCTTTAGCGGCAACAGAATAAGCAATGTGCATCCAATGCCCAGCGGGTGAATTTTTTTGGAGAAAATAAGTGATGTGACCATCCGTAACGGAAGTGTTTGGATTATCGTCCCAATACCATGCAGTAGCAGAATCACCTCCATTGGGTTTTACAATAGCTTCATACACCTGGTAAGCTTCATTATAAAATGCAGAACCTTTTGCAGTATCATATTTTATTGGTGCAGTCGGCCTGAATTGTGAAACAGTATCTAAAACCAATGGTCTTATTTTGCACCAGTTGTTTTCCACTGCATCCATATAATCTGGTGGTGTTGGTATCCACCTGCCCGGCTGTTTGCTTACAATGTATCCGCCGTAGGATGTACGTTGCAGGTAACCATCCTTACTTGCCCATGCTAAAATGTGTTGCCCAACGGCACGGCCATACGAAACAGAACTGTCTAATAATTCTTTACTGATACCTACACTATCTAACTGTTTAAAATATTCCTTTTCCTTTTCTTTAATTGCATCGCCATTAAAAACTAATTTTTGTGCAACAGTAGTAAATGCAATGATGCTTGAAATTGGATAACAGTATTTTTTATTCTTATCAGGTATTGGCAATGATTGTAAGTCGAATAATTTTCCTGCGTAAGATTTATAACCCGGGTTTTCAGGGAGCAAAGCTTCATAAGCTGCTATGTTGGTATAAGCATAAATGCGGCTGCATACAGGTGGAGTAAAAATATCCGTCATTACAACATAGGTAAGTTTTTGATTCCATTGCGGCAATTGATTTTTACAAAATTGCTCAATAGCTGTATGGTTTGTTTTTTGTCTGCAGGAAGAAACAAAAACAATTACCATTAATAATTGTGCAATCCTTTTCATTTCTCTTTTTGTTTTGAATTAACAGTTACTTGTTTTTTATTGCCCTTGTTATCGTAAAAAATAACAGACGATACAAGTGAACTATTGTAATTGAACACCCGTGATGAATTTGATAAATAAGAATTGCCCCAATAAAATTCCTGCTTGTAGGTTTTTCCATTGTTGTTTTGTATAAGGGCATATACATCATTTTTTCCTGCTGTGGCAGAGGCCATATTATTATTGGAAAACGAATAAGTTTTTAAATCGCCATCATTATTTGCAGATAAAATAATATTTGCATTTACTGCTGAATGCAGCAATGCCATTCCTTTGCTGTCGCCATCTGCTTTAAAGCCTGTGGTGTTTGAAACAAGTGATTTAAAATTTCCTCTGCCGTCTCCTGCAAGCAATATTCCAGTCATTGCATCATAAGCACCTGTTGATACTTCTGTGGAATAAGAGTTGCCTGTTATTAATACATCTGTATGCCCATCATTATTATAATCTCCCGTTAACATACCAAATATAGGGGCAACCTGGCATTCAAGCGGCAATGCCCTTCTTTCAAATTTTCCATTTCCTTTGTTTTCCAGATAACTGCTTTCAAAACATTCACTTTTTACAACCAATGCATCGCTTAGTTCCTGCCTGGTAAATGACTCTTCAAAAGTAACGGATGCGAAATCTTTGTATGATTGGAAGCGTCCCCTCATAGCGGGAACTTGTTTTATCATTTCATCACGGGTGGGATAGACATAATTTTTTCCATCCACATAATAACACATAATGGGGTCAAGCCTTCCGTCTTTATCAAAATCTTTTGCATAAATGCATAGTGGTTCTTTTGTACTTGCTTTATGCCTCGTATTTAATCCCAAATTTCCAATGATATAATCTATATCACCATCCTCATCAAAATCAGCAGCAGTAATACTATTCCACCAGCCTTGTGAATGATTAATTGTAATCGGGGAGCTGGCAGCAAGTCTTCCACCGTTATTTTTTATAAATGTAATAGGCATGAATTCTCCAACCAGCATTAAGTCAATCCAGCCATCATTATCATAATCTGTCCAAAGGGCAGAAGTAACCATCCCTATTTTTCCCAGCGCAGGTAATTCAGTTGCAGATACATCTGAAAACTTTCCCCCATCATTTTTTAATAAATAACTTACTGCTGCCGAAGGATAACTGCCTGGCACAACCCTTCCCCCGATAAATAAATCCAAATCTCCATCTTTATCATAATCACAGGCCACCACACAGGAACCACTTGCTTTTGTGTCGGGCAATGCATCTGGCTTATAAGTAAAATTTCCTTTGCCGTCATTCAAATACAACCTGTCTTGTTGCATAGCAGTACCTGCTTTGTTATCTGAGCCACCACTCACTACATACAAATCAAGGTCGTTATCATTATCTGCATCAAACAACAACACGCCCATATCTTCATACAGCGTATCTTTTTTCAATTTCCTTTCAGAAAAATTTCCATTCGGATCTTTAATAAAAAAACTTCCGTCATTTCCTAAAGCAGCGCCGATATAAAAATCTTCTTTGCCATCGCCATTTATATCGCCTGCTGCAATCCCAGGGCCGTTCTTCGAATGCATGTGTGGCAACAATGGCTGTATTTTAAAATCATCAAATGCATTTTCAGTATGATGATACTTCAATCCATTCTCTCCCGAAATATTTTTAAAGAGAAGGGAAGGATTTTTTTTAATTACAGCATCGTCAATCCTGGGTGTAGCAGCATACACAATGTTTACAACCTGGTTTGCTTTTACATTTATTTCTTTTTGATGTGCCCCATCAGGCCAAATAATCTTTATGCTGTCTACCGCAGTATTTTTTCCAATACCAAAATGCAATATAGGTTCCATGGATGATTCATATCCACGATAAGGATTTAATTCCTCCATTTGCATCCCTCCCTTTGTATATACATATACTTTGGAACCAATAGCATCCTTATTTGGCCGTATGCCTTTTAATTTTATGGATAGATAATTATTCTTAAATAACTCATGTGCATTATTCTTAAAAATTTTTGCTTTGCCGTTAAACTGATTGATGATTAATTCAAGGTCGCCATCATTATCCAAATCAGCGTAACAGGCACCATTGGAAAAACCGGGTTCATTAAATCCCCAATCAGTGGAGCGTTTGGTAAATGTGAGGTCGTTGTTATTTTCAAATAAATAATCCTGCAAAGGAATATTGGGCAGTGCTTTTACAGCCTTTAATTTTTCTTCTCTCTTTGCAGATTGATTCCCCATCGGGTTATTAAGCTTTGCCTGGTAATGAATATAATCCTGGTCACCAAGATCACGGTAAAATCCATTTGTAACCATTAAATCTTTATCGCCATCATTATCATAATCTGCAAATAAGGCGGACCAGCTCCAATCGGTACTGCTAACGTGTGATAGAAAAGCGATGTCGCTAAAAGTTCCATCGCCATTATTTAATTGCAAAGCATTACGAGTGTATTGTGGTTCGTATCCCTTTTGCAACAACAACTGAAATTTATCATAACTCGCAGATGGGATAATCAATTTTTTTCTGTAATTATCTTCAGGTAACATATCAAGTGTATAAATATCAGGCAGCCCGTCATTATTAAAATCAGCCACATCGTTGCCCATTGAAGCAAAACTGGTATGCTTTAAACATTCATGTGTTTTATCGGTGAATGTTCCGTTGCCATTGTTAATGTATAAAATATCACTCGTTAAAAAATCATTGGAAACATATATATCGGGCCA
>JANXSK010000185.1 GCA_025352695.1 Ferruginibacter sp.
GTGTAAGTAAAATAATATAGAACCAGCCAATTGCAAAACTTCGGCTGGTTGTTAGATACTGTATAAACGCTTAAAAAATGAAGAAAAATAAATTATCATCACTGCTGCTGCTGATTTTATTTTTGGCATGTGCAGCCAACAATTCTTTTGCGCAAACCGCTACCAAAAGATTAACGGATATTGAAGCAACCTTTCAGGTACTTGATAAAATTTTTAAGGCGTATGCTGAAAAAAATTATTTCCCAGGTTTTACTTTTGGTTTAGTAGTGGATGGTAAATTAATATATACTTCCTCTGTAGGTTATACAGACCTGAATAAAAAAATTCAGGTAACCACACAGTCGGACTTTAGAATCGCCTCCATGACCAAAAGCTTTACCGCCATGGCCATTTTAAAACTTAGGGACGAAGGCAAACTAAAATTGGACGATCCTGTTTACTTGTATATCTCAGAAATGAAAGGCCAATCCAATCTTACCAGTGATGCGCCGGCAATTACCATCCGCAACCTACTTACACATTCAGCAGGTTTTCCGGAAGACAATCCCTGGGGCGACCGCCAATTGGCTGTTACAGATGAAGCAATGATCAGTATGATAAAAAAAGGGATTTCTTTTTCCAATGCTCCCGGTATTGCATATGAGTACAGCAATATGGGTTTTGCCATGCTGGGTTACATTATCAAAAAAGTCTCTGGTCAAACTTATGAAAAATACATAACCGCTAATATCCTGATCCCGCTGGAGATGACGCATACTTACTGGAATTACAAAGTTGTACCCGCCAATCAATTGACACACGGCTATCGCTGGTTGAATGACCAGTGGATTGAGCAACCGTTGCTGGGAGATGGTGCTTATGGTGCCATGGGTGGAATGATTACTACCATGGATGATTTCAGTAAATATGTTGCCTTTCACCTTTCCGCATGGCCTGCAAGAAATGATGCCGAAACCGGTATTATTAAAAGAAGTTCACTGCGTGAAATGCATCATCTCTGGAACCTCAACCAGCTCGCTGCCGATTACAAATATCCATCCGGTAGGGTATGCCCGATTTTACTTGGATATGGGTATGGCTTAAACTATACAAGAGATTGTGAGAACAGGGTAATAATTGGACATAGTGGTGGCTTACCCGGCTTTGGCAGTAATTGGAGAATGTTGCCTGATTATGGTATTGGTGTTATTTCTTTCAGCAACCTTACGTATGCATCGGCAAGTACTTTTAACATGCAGGTAATTGATACTTTAATCACCCTTGCAAAACTTCAACCAACACCATTACCTGTATCGAACATTTTAAATCAAAGAAAAAATGAGTTAATAAAATTATTGCCAAACTGGGATAATGCAACTGCTAGTAGCATTTTTGCTGAAAATTTCTTTATGGATTATTTTCCGGATGCACTCAGCAAAGAAGCAATTGCGATATTTAAAAATGCGGGTAAAATTGTAAAAGTAAATGACCTTATACCCACCAATAATTTACGTGGATCATTTATAATTGAAGGAGAAAAAACTAACATAGAAATCAGTTTTACCCTAACCCCCGAAAATCCTGCGTTGATACAGGAATACCATATTAAGCTGGTAGAAAAAGAAACTAAGTAGAATATATATGTCAGTAAACAAGGAAAGTCTAAAGACTTCAATCCTTTTTAGGCAAATTTCCTGGCACGAAATTTAAAAAAGAATTAAAAGAAGCGCTGTATTTTTTATTGTCAACTTTATAATAAAAAGCACCTTTTTTGGAATTAAGTTTGTCTTTGTCTTTTAGTTTTACCAATAATTTTGTAGATAATAATTTACGGTTAAAATTGCCTTTATCAAATTCGGCATTGTAAACAGCCTGGTATAAACTTTGTAATTGTGGCATGGTAAATTTAGCTGGCAACAATTCAAATAACAATGGATGCAATGCGGCTTTATACCGTAATTTTTCTTTAGCTAATTCTACAAAAGCACTGTGATCAAAAATTAGTTCGGGCAACTCGTTGATGGGAAACCATGCGGGGTGGTAATCTTCGTTGATCTGTTGCTTGTATTTTTGAATATCAATCAAAGCAAAATAGGCGATTGAAACTGTTCTTTCCACCGTATCCCTTTCTGGTGCTGTAAAAGTGTGCAACTGCTCCATGTACAACCCATCTAAACCGGTAAGTTCTTTTAATACTCTAACTGCTGCTCCTTCTGCACTTTCGTTTTCGCCAATAAAGCCACCAACCAAACTCCACTTGCCTTTGAAAGGTTCAAAACTTCTTTGTATCACCAATAATTTCAACTCTTGCCCGTCGTATCCAAATATGATACAATCCACTGCAAATAATAATCTTTTTTGTGAAGAATAACGGCGCATATTATTTGAATCTGATTTCAACTTTACTGTTTCTATTAATTCCATTTTTTAAAGAAATAATTATACCTTTTCTCTTTGTAAACAAGGTTTAAATAAATACGAAAGTTAAATATGATTGCACAAAAGTTTTACTGATGTACAAGAGTGCGACGCCAATGAAGTTTAATTGAAATACAAAAGCCGGGTTCATAAAACTTTTATACTTCAATGGCGTAGCACTGTAATAAATTTACCAGAACTTAACGTACAAAGCTGCAATTATTAATAATATAATTACAATCAATGCCGTAGTTTGCGGCTTTAATTTAAACATTTCTTTATCCAACATAAATGCTTTTGGATTTACTTTTGGCCCTGCAAAACTTACTGCTATCATAGCAATCATTGTAAATAAAAAGGATAATCCCATACAAATATGAAATGGTATTTCAAAACCACCTTTTCCGTTTGAATAGGCAGTGTAAAAGAAAGTATCGTTACCAAACCATTGTGGTGCAAATTCATTGAAAACTACCGATAGTATAAAGCCCATTAATACACCTGTAATAGCTGCTGCGCCGGTAGTACGTTTCCAAAACATACCAAGAAAAAACATGGCAAATACACCAGGGCTAATAAAGCCTGTATATTTTTGAATGTAGGTAAATCCACCTACACCACCAATCCCTAAAAGATCGTTCCAGGTAAATAAAACTGCCAGTATCATGGCGCCAAATACAGCGATTCTTCCGGTGTATACCTGCTTGCGTTCATCCGCATCTTTTTGAAAATATTTTTTATGAATATCCAACGTGTAAATGGTGGAGATGCTGTTTACTTTACCCGCCAGTGATGCTACAATGGCGGCAGTTAAAGCTGCAACAGACAACCCTTTTAAACCTGTAGGTAAAAAAGTAAGAATGGCAGAATAGGCACCATCTTTACCACCAACCAATTGCGGTAAATGTCCATCTTTATATAAAACATATGCTGCAATACCAGGCAACATAACAATCAACGGCATAAATAATTTAAGGATACCCGCAAATAAAATACCGGTACGGGCCGTTTGCAAATCTGCACCCAGCGCACGTTGTGTAATATATTGGTTACAACCCCAATAATTTAAATTAATTATCCAGATACCAGCTGCATAAGAAAGCAGTCCGGGAAAAGTAAGGTATTTATTAATATCATTTTGTGAAGACGTTGCAGTCGGTTTAGGAATAATCATCTTAAAATGTTCTGGTGCTTCTCTTAATAAAACTTTAAACCCTGCAATGGCATTTTGGCCCACACCAAAATATTCTCCTACCGTTGTTAAAGCAATATAAGTAGTAACCAGGCCGCCAATAATTAATACAGCAACTTGTATAACATCTGTATAAGCAACTACCTTCATACCACCTAAAGATATCAGCAATGCGAATATAGAAAGGCCTACCATGATTACATGCAGGTAACCACCACCAGCAATACCATTGATTGCTACGGCACCTAAATATAAAATAGAAGTTAGGTTTACAAAAACATATAAAAATAACCAAAACACCGCCATGATTAAAGCTACCGATTCATTATACCTCGTCTTTAAAAATTGAGGCATTGTATAAATATGGTTCTTAAGATAAACCGGGATGAACCAAACCGCTACTATTATTAATGCAATCGCAGCAAGCCATTCGTACGCAGCAACAGCAATACCTAAAAAAAATCCTTCGCCGCTCATACCAATAAACTGCTCTGCAGATATGTTACTAGCAATAAGTGAAGCACCAATTGCCCACCAGGTTAAAGTTCCTTCTGCCAAAAAATAGGCTTTGGCATCATGTTCATTTTTTTTACGTTTACGGTAAATACTATACCCATAACCGGCCACAATTACAAAGTATACAATGAATACTACGTAATCGGCAAAGGCGAGATTCTTATTCATAAGCAAGCAATTTGACTGTTTTAGATTGTTAAGATTTTGTAAATGTAATGATAGGATTATTTATTGATTTGATAAAACACTTCGTTCCAACGCAGTTCATTTTTAAATTGATAGATACTGGTATCTTTTCCGATTAAGGTAAATTCTATGTTTGCCATTTCTGCAAAATCCTGTAAATGTTTAGCAGTTAAATTTTGGCTATACCCTGTGTGGTGTGCACCACCGGCGAGTATCCATGCAGCACAACCTGTTTTCATATCCGGGTAGGGTTTCCATAAAACGCTTGCTACCGGTAACTTTGGTAACTCATGCAAAGGTGCCACCGCTTCCACTTCATTAACCAGCAAACGAAAACGATTTCCCATATCAATTATAGAAGCATTTAAAGCCGGGCCACCTGCAGCAGTAAATACCAATCTTACAGGATCTGCTTTGCCACCAATACCCAAGGGATGAATTTGACAGCTTGGTTTGCCATGTGCAATAGTAGGACAGATTTCGAGCATGTGAGCGCCAAGTA
>JANXSK010000204.1 GCA_025352695.1 Ferruginibacter sp.
GTCATGGAGAACCTTTTATCCGCAGCGTAGCAGCGTATGACGTAAGTTGCCTGATGGAATACAAAGGCATGAGTTTATCAGAAGCTATGAATGAGGTGGTGAATATCAAACTACCAAAACTAGAAGGTGAAGGAGGAATGATTGGAGTAGATTCAACAGGTAATGTGTCGATGATTTTTAATAGTGCAGGTATGTACCGTGGTACAAGAAGCAGTGATGGTAGCAATTTTATAGGTATTTATAAAGACTATATTTAAAGATAATTACTGATTTATTTTATGTAGTAATTTTTTTTGTTCACGTATTGTAACAAAATGTATATTGATTGAGCCTGAAAAAAAATAGGTATTTTACTTTGCCTATTGAATACTGAAATTTATTCGGCATATTTGTTACCGTTAATTTTTAATCCTGCTTCGGTTAAAAAGTTCTGTATCACCGGTTGTATTTTAGCGGTATTTTTTTGTAATTTTTCTTTTTTATTTTGACCTATAAAAAAAGTTATCGCAATAACAAAACAGGGATATATTTTTTAAATATATCCCTGTAAAATAATTTACCACCTCTTTATTATACCCGAAAATTTATAAATTTGCAGCAATGAATAAAGTAGCAGTAATAGTGGCCGGAGGAAACGGTTCCCGAATGAAAAGTACAATACCCAAACAGTTTTTATTGCTAAAGGGAAAGCCGATATTGTATTACACGATACAAACATTTTTACAATCGTATGATGACCTCACCATTATTTTAGTGCTTCCTGAAGAATACATTGCCACAGGGCAAGAGATTATTGATGCTTTTTTTAATTACAAAAAAATCCAGCTTACGGCAGGAGGGAGAACAAGATTTCACTCTGTGCAAAATGGACTGGCATTGATTACTGAAGAAAGTATGGTATTTGTGCATGATGGTGTTAGGTGTTTACTGACAAAGGAATTGGTGCAACGTTGTTACGAAGCCGCCATAGAACTGGGTTCAGCCATACCTGTAGTGGATTGCAAAGACAGTGTGCGGATAATTAAAGGGGAGTTAAATGAAGCCATTGACAGAACAAGGGTTAAGCTGGTTCAAACACCGCAAACCTTTCACAGCAAGATTTTATTACCTGCCTTTAAGATTGATTATAAAGATAAATTTACCGACGAGGCAACAGTGGTAGAAGCCTTTGGATTAAACATACATTTGATAGAGGGAGAGGAGAACAATATTAAAATTACAAACCCCGCTGACCTCCTTGTTGCAGCCCAATTGTTATCAGAAAAAGAAGTATTTACCGGCTAATAAAGTAGCTTCCAAATATTTCAATCTTGGCTAATTCAATTTCAATATATTTTGCAAATAACTTTTCGCCCACATTTTTTTTAATGGCAGATATGCCAACATCTATCAAGCGCAAACCGGTGTTTGTAAGCAATACATTGTCAAATCTGTCACCCGTAATATTGCTTGGTCTTCGTATATCGCGGTGTACAAATCCGGCTTTGTGCAATTGTTTTATTTCGTCCGTAAAAACTTCCAGCCAAAGCTCTCTTTTTCAACTTCAAAACTTATGTAATCGAAGGGATAAATTCTTTCCATTACCAATATATATCATTTGTTTTTTCATCATAATCAATGCGAATCAGTTTTACAACCAGGTCATTTATCGTATTGGCAAATTTCATTTTTTCAGCTTCATGGCCAATATCACTTCTTGTATCCTGCTAAAAAATCTTGGCTACTACTTTTTCATTGTATGCAATAACCGGGTTGTTGGCACCATAAAAGAGTTGATGTGGATAACACTTTTGCATGCGTAAAAATAACTTTTAATAGTGGATATTTTATTGCTTAAACCATTTCATCCAAAAGGGTAATCGATTCAATTTGAGGCCTGCAAATTTTTCTTCGATAGCACCAAAGCTGCTGTAAAAAAAAGCAAGATTTGGTATATCGCTTCCTTCAAAATCCAGCAATAAATTTTGCCCTGCATACTCTTTTATAAAGGCATTGATGATGGCATGTGATGCACCAATTGTTTTGCCGTTGGGATGATTGCCCACTAAAATGTAATAAGCCCTGTTATGCGAAAAGATAAACGCACAGGAAGCAACCAATTCGTTGGCTGAAGTATACACGCCATAAGTAACTGCCATTTTTTGTGCCTGTAAATGATAATACATATTTTTAAAATGGTCGTAATCTCCGGCAGTAACCGGGGAGAAATTTTTTGACTGTTTCATGGCCAATGCAATCACTGCATCAACGCCAATATCTTTTTTAATTACGCAGTTTAACTGGACGGCTTTTTTAATATTGCGCTTTATATTATCCCTGAAATTGTTGTACAGTTTTTCGTAGGGTTCGTTTAGGGACAATACAAAATTTATCCTTTCATATAAATTGAAACCTGCCAATGCAAAACGATTGGCCTGGTTAAGGTAAATATCCCAGTACGAAAATTTTGCGGGGATGGTCTTTAAAAAATCATTTACCAATGTTGCAGAAATATTGTTACCAAATACACCAAGGCTAGCAGCAAAAAAAGGTTGGTATAAATAAGGGATACCATATTTTTTATTCCATGGTAACGGCATCACGGCTTCATAATCATCCAGCACAAGGGCATCCCAATGTTTTGCCATGGCATCTAAATAAAAACTATAGCCATACACCAGGCCATTGCTTGCAGTATCAATACAGCGATCCCATTTTGATTTGTCAATTTGTTGATATGTGATGAAATGTACCGGCACTGTTAGAAACCTAGCTGGGGAACCAATTTTTTTAAACTGAAATTTTGAATGTCGATACTGAATGAAATATTTTTTAAAAATCTTTTTTCTGTGATGGTAGATTTAAAATAATCCCTGTACACTTTGCTGTATAGTATTGGGATGAACACCTGCACTGCACCTTTAAAGAAGGATAACTGTAAACCGGCATCATAAATAAATTTTCCTGTCTCTGCATTCTTCTGCCACGATTCTGCATAAGTACCTATATCAACAAAAGCTTTAAGCGGAATTTTAAAAGGCAATATCCGCAAAATATTAAGCCCTTCCGGAATCTGCAAAAAATTAGGAGCTTTCGGAATATCGGTAGTAAAATTAGCTGCTACTAGCCAGTTATCTGTCTTACCAATTTTACTGTTTAAAAAATCAGTACGCACTTTAAAAAATCCATCCCGCTGCATAATCTGCTGCGAATAGAATTTTTCAAATTCATTTCTTCCTGCAAAATAATTACTGTACGTGTAATCTTCGTATCCCTTTGGACCGCTCATATTTAAATGATAGATATCTGTTTGGTATTGTTTTAAATATGTTTTATCGCCGAGGTAGAAAAATTTTCCTGCAAACAATCTAACGTTCATACCTCCGCCTTTTACATAATTAAAATAATAATTACCAGTAAAAGCCAATCTTAAAAAGCCTTCACCTTGTTCAGCTATTAACTCGCTTTTATAAGGATATAAAA
Source organism: Ferruginibacter sp. (assembly GCA_025352695.1). Classification (GTDB taxonomy): domain Bacteria; phylum Bacteroidota; class Bacteroidia; order Chitinophagales; family Chitinophagaceae; genus Ferruginibacter. Next base: position 3,463 of record JANXSK010000204.1, read on the forward strand.
CCCGGTTGTTTTCAACTACAAATCTTAATTGGTTTATATACCTGCTAGCAGTGGGGTAGCTAATATTATCCCTTTGATTGATAGTGTCTCTGGTAAAAAGCAAGCTTTGCTCTGTGATATAAAATGTTTTCCACTGAATAAATTTTGTAATGGAGCTTCTTAGATCATCATTAGCAAAAGTGTATTTTACAGAAGGCACAATTTTACTAAAGCGTAAATACTTTTTATTATTGACAGAATCTTTAAAAGCATTACCACTAAAGGTTGTACCTGATATGGATAGTTCAGTTTTCTGGCCGTTTATACCCGGATACCAGTGATAACTTATTCTTCCCAAGCCATTCAACTGGCTGCTGCCAGTAGCATACATGGGAGCTATTACAAACTGAAATTTTTCGGCAGGCAACGTATAATTGTGAATCAAAACACCCAGCATCACTTTATCATACACATTGCCACCAATTGCCGGGGAAGCAAAGATATAGTGATGTTTATCCGTCTCTTTAAAACTAAAAAAGGGTTTAAATTTTGTATCTTTTTTAATAGCTTCTCCCGGTAGATTTCCTTTTTTATTTAGCAATGCAAATTCAGTATCCAAATTTTTTCCGCTTATTTCTTCCATTATTTTTTTTAAGTCTTCGGGATATGGATGTTTAAATTGCCAGCGGTTAAAATAAGCATGCATGCAGCTATCAAACATAGCTTTGCCTAAATTGTTTTCAATAAATTTTAACCACCCGCCTGCTTTAAAATAAGTAATAACGTTATAATTTATTTCATTAAATTTTTCTGAACTTGTTCCGATAGGTTGATCTTTTTTGGTTGCATATAAATTCCTGGTAACAAAATTGTCCATGTTTTCAGGCATCCGGCTTTCTATAAATCCACGTTTTGTTTCATCCTCGCCGGCCTTGCTGATATTACTGCTGGAATTATAATAGCGGTTATCATAATAAGTATTAATGCCCTCATCCATCCAAGTATACGTTCTTTCATTGGTGCCTAAAATTCCCTGATTCCAGTTATGCCCCACTTCATGTTCAAGTACACTTTCTAATTCCTGTTCACTTGCAATGGGTGAAATACAGGTGATGGTTGGATATTCCATGCCACCTGCAAAACCCATTTCAGCTTCTACAGCACTTACAGTATTGTAAGGGTATTCACCTAAATAATTACTTCTTGTACTAATGGCTTGCTTGATAAGGCGGCAACTTTTGTTCCAGTATGCTGCCTGCGCTGGCTTGTAATAAGCAGCTACTTTTATTATTCTTCCAGTGATTAATTCTAAGGTATCCGTCTTTACAATGAAAGATTTATCTGCAAACCATGCAAAATCGTGTACCCGTTCTTGTTTGTAAATAAGTGTTTTAGTATTTAGTGCAGAAGCAATGGTTTTATCTTCTTCCTGTTCCCTTTTTTTTGAAAGAAAAGGCGGATGTTTTGGCGGAGGCTTTGAAACTATCTTTTGAAACCCCTTGTTTTTACCTGTAGCAGGTTCAACTGTTTCACTTACCAGTTCGCCAGTTGCGGCCACTACATAATTTGCGGGCAAGGTTATCTGCACTTCATAATTACCAAACTCACTGTAAAATTCTCCCTGGTCAAGGTAAGGCATTTCGTGCCAGCCTTTTTTATCGTATACCGCTGGTTTGGGATACCATTGTGTTATCTGGTAAGCCTGGTCAACATGACCGCCTCTTGAAAAATTAAAAGAAAGTTTAACATGAAAAGGCGTTTCAATTTTTACATTTCCTTTTGGTAATAGTGGTTGTGGTAAAATTAACTTAATAATATCCTGGTGCGCTGGATGATCTTGTATTTGAGCCACTGTGCCATCTACTTTAAAATCAAGTTGGTTAATGTAGCCTCTTTTTTCTTCTGAACTGAAATAAAAATCTGTCCGTCCATTTTCAAGCAATTGATCGCTGAATGCAGTGCGATCATTTTTATAAGCATTGGGCCAAATATGTATCCAAATAAAATTGAGCGTATCAGGTGAATTATTGTAGTAATCTATTTTTACATAGCCATTGAGGGTATGCGCAGTATCATTCAATGTAACATCAATTGAATAATTTGCCTGCTGTTGCCAGTAATTAGTTTGACAAAAAATGGTTGATAAATGAAAAATAAAAACGAAAGGTAGAAGAAATGATTTTTTCAAAACTGCTGGGTTTATCCAAAAATAATAAAAATGTTTTGTACACCCTGTTTTAGGATATATTTTAAATTATACCAAATATAAATAAAATATAGTCCAATATTAGGTTATTGGATTTTTTTGGTTTATATTTGGACTATATAATAAATATACTATGGCACATCCTTTTCAGATCACCGTAAAACAAACCCTTACGGAACTTCGCAAA
>JANXSK010000228.1 GCA_025352695.1 Ferruginibacter sp.
AATTTTTATGCAACTTTTTTAATGTGGTTGTTACTTTTACCATTTTAATATTTTATTTGGTCAGCTTCTTTTAAGTAGATGAGTAATTTTTATTTTCCACTTCATCGCAAAAATTTAAAAAAATTGGAAAGTCTTTAGCAACATAATACTAAACAATTTAGCATTATCCCTACCTTAGCATTTCTAAACTAAGGAATGTACCTCAACTGTAAAACATATTTCAGCTTTCGCTACGGCACTTTTTCATGCAAAGAATTGGTGAAAGCCGCTGTGGACAATGGTGTAACAGCCATGGCATTAACCAATATCAACTCTACCTGCGATATATGGGACTTTGTAAAGTATTGCCGGGAGGAGGGCATAAAACCCATTACCGGTGCGGAGATTCGTAATGAAGGTCAATTATTGTACATTTTAATTGCTGCCAACAACAAGGGTCTGTTATGGATCAATGAATTTCTATCTCAACATTTTCAGGCAGACAAGGCCTTCCCAGTTGTAGCATTGGAAGTGCCATTTTTTACAGATACATCGGATGGCTTTGTTATTTACCCTTTAGGCGGTAAAGATCCGGGGCAATTATTTGTCAATGAAAAAATTGGTGTGCTGCCGTCGGAAGTAAATAAATTATTCAGCATTGATTTAAAAACTACGGCAGATAAATGGATCATCCGACAACCAGTTACTTTTCAAAATAAAACTTACTTCAATGTTCACCGCTTGTTGAGAGCCATTGATAAAAATGTGTTGCTTTCTAAATTATCCAAAGCCGATGAATGCAGCCCGGATGAATATTTTATGCCACCGGCTGCATTGCTGGATGCCTTCCGGCAATATCCTTTTATTGTTACCAATACTTACAAACTGATTGACAGTTGCCATATTGAAATGGATTTTAAAACGGATAAAAATAAAAAGATATTCAGCAGCACAAAAGAAGACGACAGGATATTATTAAAGAAATTAACCGCTGATGGTTTTGCCTTCCGCTATGGAAAAAATAAAATTGCTGCCGACAGAGTAACGAAAGAATTAAAGATTATTGATGAATTGGGATTTAATGCTTACTTCCTAATTACCTGGGATATTATTCGCTATGCACAGTCAAGAGGTTTTTATCATGTTGGCCGGGGCAGTGGTGCTAACTCTATTGTGGCATATTGCCTGCAAATAACAGATGTGGACCCGATAGAACTGGACTTGTATTTTGAACGTTTTTTAAATCCACACCGTACTTCGCCACCCGACTTTGATATTGATTTTAGCTGGCTCGACAGGAATGAAGTAATTGATTATGTTTTTAAACGCTATGGTAAAAAGCAGGTGGCTTTACTGGGTATGTATTCTACTTTTCAATACCGGGCAGTGGTGAGAGAATTGGGGAAAGTTTTTGGATTGCCCAAAGAAGAAATAGACCTGTTGGCTGCAGGTGGCAACCCCGATGATAAAATACAGCAGCAGATTTTACGCTACGGAAAACTGATAGAAAATTTTCCGAATCATTTGTCAATTCATCCCGGCGGTATGTTGATTTCAGAAGAAAATATTTGCCAATATGCAACCGTATTTATGCCGCCAAAGGGCTTCCCCACGGTGCAGATGGATATGTTTGTTGCAGAGAATGTGGGCTTGTATAAATTGGATATTTTAAGTCAGCGTGGGCTTGGGCACATTAAAGAAAGTTTACGCCTGATAAAAGAAAATCAGGGTATTGATGTAAACATCCACGATTTCAAAAAATTTAAAAAAGATAAACGGGTAAGCGAACAGATTAAGCATGTACAAACCATTGGATGTTTTTATATAGAATCGCCTGCCATGCGGCAGTTGCTGAAAAAACTGGAATGTGACGACTACATTACACTTGTAGCTGCAAGCTCCATCATACGCCCCGGTGTGTCTAGCAGTGGTATGATGAAGGCATACATTGAAAGATACCACGACCCGGAGAATATTGATTACATCCATCCAATAATGAAAGAATTATTGAAGGAGACTTTTGGCGTAATGGTGTTTCAGGAAGATGTGATAAAAGTAGCGCATCATTTTGCCGGATTGGATATGGGTGAGGCAGATATTTTACGCCGGGCCATGAGTGGTAAATATCGGGGTAACAAAGAGATGCTGCGGATTAAAGAGAAATGGTTTTTGAATTGCAAAGAAAGAGATTACCCCGATGCCATTACCGCTGAAGTATGGAGGCAGATTGAAAGTTTTGGAGGATACAGTTTTTCCAAAGCCCACTCCGCTTCTTTTGCGGTGGAGAGTTACCAAAGCTTGTTTTTAAAAACATACTACCCCAAAGAATTTATGGTAGCGGTGATCAATAATTTTGGTGGCTTTTACAGCCGGGAATTATATTTTTTAGAACTAAGAAAAACAGGTGCAATTGTACATGCGCCTTGTGTAAATGAAAGTGAATATTATACTACCATCAGGGGCAATGATGTGTACACAGGTTTTATCCATATCAAATCTTTTCAGCAGGATATGGTGGATGTGATACTGGAAGAACGAAATAAAAATGGTTTGTTTATTCACTTGCAGGGTTTTATTGAAAGAACAAATATTACTAAGGAACTTTTGAATATTTTGGTAAGCATTGGCGCTTTTCGCTTTACCGGAAAAAAGAAAAAGCAACTGTTATGGGAAGCTAATTTTCTGCAAAAGAAAAATGTGTCTCATGTTCCGGCTGCAAAGTCAATGTTTGAGGAAGCCCCCATCAATTTTAAACTGCCTGAGTTAGTTGATTACCCATTGGATGATTTATATGATGAACTGGAAACATTGGACTTTACATTAGGCAACCCTTTTGATCTGGTAAATGATGATCCTTACAAATATTTACTGGCTAAAGATTTAGCTGCCAACCTGAATAAAATCGTTACGGTACTCATTTATTTTATTGATTATAAAGTGGTGACAACAGTAAGAAACGACAGGATGAGTTTTGGAACTTTCCTTGATGTGAATTTAGACTGGATCGATACCGTTCACTTCCCTGAATCTTTACGCAACTATCCATTAAAGGGTAGAGGATTTTATAAAGTTACAGGTAAGGTTGTTTCAGATTTTGGGGTGTACAATATTGAAGTTCATAAAATGTATAAAGCAGGTTATAAAGAAAGAAAATATGCAAATCTTTAATAGGGTTAAATTTTATGTAAGTAGAATTTTATCGAAGTAAAAAAAATTATTGTCCAGGCTATTAAGCATTGTGCTTCATTGTTGCATCGCACTCTTGTACTGAATACCAGTGGTGATCTTTGATTGTGTTTTGTCAAAAAAGATATCACAGTTTTGAATAGGAGAGCAACCAAAAAGTTGTAGCGATTCTCTCAAACCTTAAAACTACATCTGGTACGTAATGCGGTCCACAATGGTATGTGGTAAAAGGGAGTGACACAACGATGCACCACATAGCTGCTTCTTTGTTCGGACAAAAAGTATTAAAAAAATGCACCCAGCAATTAGTGTAATAAGTGCTAAAAATTTGTGGCAAAAATCCGTGTAATTAGTGCTAAAAATTCGTGTTATTAATGTTTGTAAATACTGAAAGACATATTACCCATCTTGACCTTGATACATTTTTTGTATCGGTAGAATGTTTGCGTAACCCTAAATTGATTGGCAAGCCTGTGTTAATTGGTGGCAGTGGCGACCGAGGCGTGGTGGCTTCCTGTAGTTATGAGGCCAGGAAATTTGGTATCCACAGTGCCATGCCTATGAAGATTGCA
>JANXSK010000004.1 GCA_025352695.1 Ferruginibacter sp.
TATGCCATCATTAAAGAAGTGCTGCTGATGATGCAACAAAGAAATATTTCTATCCCCATGCGGCCAGATCATGGGCACCAGATGTTAGATGATCTAAATAAAAATACCTACCCTGGTTATTCTGCCATTGGCAGATTAAAAGGCCTGGCAGAATTAAGGGGTGTGGAATATGCCATTAGCCGAAGCTTAATAAATTGACCAATCACTCATTTTTAAATTAAAAACCATTAGCTCTATATGAATCATTTTATCAGCCGTAGCCTGTTGATGGTTCTATTGTTGTCCTGCAGTTTTAATACTGCCATTGCACAGTCAGCAAAAAGAACACCCATTTCACAACCACTCATTTCCAGCATTTACACAGCCGATCCTTCGGCACATGTATTTAATGGCAAAATCTACATCTACAATTCGCACGACATTAATGCAGACATTCCCGAAAATGACAATGGCGATCATTTTGCCATGAGGGATTACCATGTTCTTTCCATGGACAGCATTGGTGGAAAGGTAACCGACAATGGTGTGGCGTTGGATACAAAAGACATTGCCTGGGCAGGCCGCCAGTTATGGGCACCGGATGCGGCTTATAAAAATGGTACTTACTATTTGTATTTCCCATTAAAAGACAAACAGGATATTTTTAGGATTGGCGTAGCCTCCAGCAAAAATCCGATCGGCCCATTTAAGGCAGAACCTACGCCTATTGAAGGAAGTTACAGTATTGATCCTTGTGTGTTTAAAGATAAAGATGGTAGCTACTACTTATATTTCGGCGGCATCTGGGGTGGGCAATTGCAACGATGGAACAATGGGATATACGATTCAACCACACAGCTACGTAAGCCTGGCGAATTAGCAGTGCTTCCAAAAATAGCTAAGCTAAGTGCGGATATGAAAAGCTTTGCAGAAGAAGTAAAAGAAGTGCTGATTGTAGATGAAAAAGGAAAACCTTTTTACGAAGCCAGTAACGACAAACGTTTTTTTGAAGGTCCCTGGATGCATATGTACAAAGGCAAATATTATTTTAGTTATTCTACTGGCGACACTCACAATATCTGTTATGCCATTGGCAATAATCCTTATGGTCCGTTTACTTACAAGGGCATTATATTAAAACCGGTAGATGGCTGGACAAATCATGAATCTATTGTGGAGATAAAGGGTAAGTGGTATATTTTTTATCATGATGTACAACTATCCGGCAAAACACATTTACGCAATGTAAAAGTGACGGAGTTGAAATACCGAAAAGATGGTTCTATTATACCTATTGACGCCTACAAATAATCCATAAAATTATAACAGCATGAAAAATAAGCAGCTCTTTCTAATCTCCATCCTGATCACATTGTTGCTGCAATACGCATCGTTCAGCAATGCACAAACTGTAAAAAAAAATGCCGCTGATACTACCGGTAAAGGGTTGAAAGATTATTACAACAACTATTTTACAACCGGTGTAGCTGTATCGCCCCAGTCAATTAAAAATGAAGAAGAGGTACAACTGATCTTACAAAACTTTGGAAGTATTACGCCGGAGAATGCCATGAAGATGGGGCCCATTCACCCCACAGAAAATGAATACAACTGGACAGATGCCGACGCCATTGTTGATTTTGCTGTACAACATCACCTGAAAATAAGAGGCCACAATCTTTGCTGGCACGAGCAAACACCCAATTGGTTTTTTAAAGACAGTGCCGGCAACCTGGTAACAAAAGCAGTATTATTGCAAAGGCTAAAAGACCATATTACCACAGTAGTGGACCGTTATAAAGGAAAAATTTATGCCTGGGATGTAGTGAATGAAGCCATTGATGATAACCCCAATAATTTTTTACGCAACTCGTTATTCTACCAAATTTGTGGCGAAGATTTTATTGACAAAGCTTTTGAATACGCACATGCTGCCGACCCGGATGCCATCCTATTTTACAATGATTACAATACCGAAAGAAGAGAAAAAACAGACAGGATTTATACCCTCTTAAAAAACCTAAAAGAAAAAGGTGTACCTGTTAATGCCGTAGGCTTGCAAGGGCACTGGAGTATTTTTGAACCCACACAAAACGAACTGGAATATACCATTCAAAAATTTGCTTCGCTGGGCTTAACAATACAGGTTACAGAAATGGATGTATCTGTGTACAAATGGGAAAAGGAACAAAGAATAAAATCAGCAACCGATATTGATGTGCTAACGCCTTTACTGGAAAACCAACAGGCCCAAAAATATAAAATGCTATTTGGTATTTTTAGAAAATACAAACAATACATTACCGGTGTTACTTTCTGGAACATCAGCGACCGTAGCACCTGGCTGGATACTTATCCTGTAAGAGGCAGAAAAAATTACCCGCTATTGTTTAATACCAATCTGCAACCAAAAAAAGCATTTTGGGAAGTAATCCGTTTTTAAAAAGATAAAAAATTACAATAAAAAAGAGAGGTCTTCATCTGGTAAAATTTCTCTTTTAGCTGTATGATCATTTTTATCCCAATAAAATAACACAGCTCCTTTTTCACCAATGAAATTAAGCTGGTTCCCTTCCAGTTGTAACGCCGTTCCTTCGGGCAAAGCTACTATAGGTAACCCTGGGTTCATTTGCATAAATTCTTCCAATCGCTGGTCACGGGTTTCACCATAATGCCCTGCTGGTTTTACATTGGTATAATGGGGATTTAGCTGAAATGGCAATAGCCCCAATGCATTAAAACTTTTGGGTGCTATCACCGGCATATCATTAGTAGTACCAATGCCGGGACCGATAATATTCATTCCGGCACTCCAGCCAATATAAGGTGTTCCCTTGTTTACTTTATCACGAATAATATCTAATAACTGAAAAGCATAAATATCATGAAGCAGTTTAAAAGTATTGCCGCCACCTACCATAATTACATCTGCATTTATAATGGTAACTTTTGCATCGTCCGGCTGAACGGTGGTAATTGTATACGGCAGATCAATCATCGCCAAACGAACCCTATCAGCATATGCTTCATAATTATCGTCTACTGATGCAAAAGGAATAAAGGCAATGCTCAAAGTCTTTTCACCTAAAAAAATTTTAATGTTCGCCAGCGTTGTTTCAAGGTAACCGCCATTGCCAGCTTTTGAACTGCTGAAGACAAGTATTCTATTTGTATGCATAGTAAAATTTAATAGTACTGTTTTTCAAAGGTATTCTTTAAAGAGAATTTGTAACAATAATTACACATCATCCAATGAATAATATTCTTTTAGCCGCCAATATTTTTTAATAAGTATCCGTTCTTTTAGCTTTTTATTTTGCCCAATTTATAATAATTTTAAGGTATGAAAATGGGATTATTTTTTTTGCTGATTGTTGTAGCCAGTGTTGCAAAAGGCCAGCAGGGTGGTTACTATATCCCATCTTCCCAAACCTATTCCACTACTTCTATTGCCAATTTTGTACAATCAAATTTTAAAACAGACAGGGAGAAACTTTGTGCTATATATGCATGGGTAACGGGCAACATACGATACGATATAGACAGCATGTATAATATTAATTGGGGCAAAGAGCTCAATGAAAAAGTATCTGCCACCTTAAGAAGGAGAAAAGGGGTTTGCGAAAACTTTGCTGCCATCTTTACTGACATCTGTTTAAAAAGCGATATCCCTTCTTTTGCAATAACCGGTTACACCCGGCAATCTGGCGCTGTTAAAAAAATTGGGCATAGCTGGAGTGCTGTTTACCTTGATAAAGAATGGCTTTTGTGCGACCCCACCTGGGATGCAGGCCCCGGTAACAATACCAATTATTTTTTAGTAAGCCCCGTACAGTTTATTGAAACACATATGCCCTTCGATCCGCTCTGGCAATTGCTGCCCAATCCCTTGTCGCAACAGGAATTTAATAAGGGCCATTTTTTTGTAAAAAAAGATATTGCAATTTGGAACGTGGCAGACTCTGTGCTGGTTTTTATGCAACTCGACAGCCTGCAACAACTTGAAGCATCATCTTTACGTATAACACAAGCCGGGCTTGATAATGACTTGGTGAAAGTATGGCGAAAGTATGTTGATATGAAGATTGCCATTGTATGTGGCGATAGGGATATGAATTTATATAATGAGGCTGTTGCAGATTTTAACAATGCAACCAAAATATTTAACCAATTTGTTACTTATAGAAACAACAGGTTTACCCCTTTAAAATCAGATACTGAAATGTATGACTTACTTTCTCCAATAGCAAGTATAATAACACTAGCCAATAAAAAGCTTACAAATATTGGCCGTCAGGTCGAAAATTTTCAATACGATACAGGCGCCATTAAAAAAAGGCTGTATGCTTTGAATGAAAGAGCCAAAGAGCAACAGGTATTTTTAAAACGCTACCTGGAAAGTAGTGTAGCCGATAGGGGAAAATTGTTTTATAAATAAATATCCATTTTAAAAATTAACAACTCTTACAATGATAAAATTTATCCAGTAAAATTATTGTTGCTCCCTAAAAAAAATTATAAGTTAAGCCAGTAATTAACCTTTAAAACAATGGCCCTGTTTTTATTTTGCATCAAAGGAGTAGTGTAATAATTATCAGTATACACTAAATATAAATCGCTCATTGGTTTAAATCTATATTGAAACCGACTGTTGATGTTAAAATTATTTGCCTGCGTATTGTATTGCATAAATGTTGTCCAGGATATTTTTGTATTGAAGTTGTATTCAATTTTTGGCGAAAGCAGGAATAATTCACTACTGCCGTATAAGGCAGAAAATTGTAGCTTATCATATTCTGCCTGAAGAATTAAATTCAAGTGAGGCCTGCTTCTCAGCGTAATACTTCCTAATAATGAGTGAATGCGGCCGTTATAAAATTCGCCGCCGGAATAAGTAGCACTATAACTAAAGTTCTTTCTGGTATCTGCATTGTAGGTTATTAAAGCCTGTGAAAAATGATATTGACCAGAAGGTAATGGGTGGGCATTTGTAAATGAAATTGGATATAATAAGTTTAGCTGATTGTGTAGCACACTTGTTTTTATAAAAGATGTATTTTTAAATTCAACCTGATAAGAAGCTGTAAGATCGGATTCATTGAATGAATTATTGGGATTTACAACTGTATAGGATTCTAATTTAAAAGTATGTCTGCCTACAGCATTATTTTTAGGATAGATAATGTACGACGTGGATGTAAAAAGATGTTTAAACCCTAGCCGGACGGTAGTATCTTTTTCAGCATCATAATTGTTAATGCGCTGCACATATCCCATATCAGTATAATAATTTGTGCCAAGTGTTGCCACATCGATAATAGTGGAGAATTTTTTGGTGTTAAACGCAACCCCTGTTTCCTTAAAATTATTTTGACTGGTAATTCCTGGCTTAAAAGAATGATGAAATGCATACCACGCACTCCATTTACCATCACGGCTAAAATAATCGAATGACGCACCAGCATTCCTTCCCCATGAATTTAACGGATCTGCCTTTTGCTGGGCAGCTGTCTGAAAATTTTGATGATTTAAAAAATACAGTTTAACAATAGATCTGGCTAACACACTTTTATTGATAGAAACAGCTGCATAATTTTCAGGTGAATAGGATCCTTTTGAAGAAGTTTGCATGCTCATAATTCCAAAGCGGGTAGAAGAATTTAAATTGCCCGATAACCTTGCGCCACCCAAAATGGGAATGGGATTATTGTTTTTATCTAATCCAATTCGTCTTGAATAAAAAGGGGTAATTATACCGGGGATACCATACTCACCAAATATGTCTGCATTTTCTAAAAAGAAAGATCTTTTTTCAGGAAGAAAAATATCGTAACGAGTTAGGTTGGTTACTTGTTGATCTACTTCAACCTGCGAAAAGTCGGGGTTAAATGTAAGGTCTAAATTAATGGCAGAGGTTAACGTTATTTTACTATCCAACCCTGCGCTGAATCCATATTTGGCCGGCAGATGGTTGGCATCATCTGTTTGTATATTACTGGTTACAAAGGGAATTAGCACAGCATTTTTTTTAGGGTTTGGCAATAATTTATCCCATATCAAAGAGCCGGTGTAACCCATATTGTATATTTTAAAATTGGTGGGTACATGTGTCCATCCAGAATATTGATTATGTTTCATGTCTACCCTTAAAAAATTTATCCCCCACAAATCTTTCCCAGGAGGATAGCGCAAGGTTTTAAAAGGAATTGCCATTTCTGCCGTCCACCTATCCGAATATTTTCGGGTGGCAGAAAACCATTTATTATCCCAGCTCCAGGTTAATTGATTGTCCTGGTTCATGCTTACCTGATCTTCTGATTGCGCATTTAATGCATTTACCACAAAAAAGAAACCGTTGGTATGCGCATTTTGCGGATCCAAAACCAGGCCCACGCCATCATTATCCAAATGGCCAATATCTCTTTTTAAACTTTGTATAATACTCTTTCCAGAATCGTAACAGGTAAAGGCAACATATAAAAACTTATCGTCGTAGGCCAATTGAACAGCTGTTTGGTTGGTAGGTCTTCCTTCATCGGTCGGAAATTTAAGAAAAAAGTCGGTTTTCTTTTCTGCAGTATTCCAGATACTGTCGTTTAATACGCCATCAATTTTAATTGGACCAACTGAAGGCGCAATGTGAATTTGAAATTCTTTTTGAAAATTTTCAACCGAAATTGTTTGGGCCAACAAATTACAATGAGATATAAATAAGAGGACGATTAAAAAAAAATACTTCATAATTTGTAAAACTACTTAACAAGTAATATTTTAAAGAATTTATTGATGGATGGAAAAATACAACTCCTTATTTAAAAGTAATTATAAAGCGAAATAATTTTTACCCCGATGGGTTACCAACGAGTTCTAGACACAATGTTATGAATTATATAATTACAATTGATTAACAAAATGAATATTGTATTTTGACTTTCTTTGCACGTTATTACAAATGAAAAACGGTATCAAAAAATATACTACCAATTTTATACTTCTAATACTTGCACTGCAAATATTAAATATGAGTATCACCTGCCGTATTGCTGATGATAGTTTTTTTTCTCAGATAGGTGATTCTATAAATATTGCTGACCATGCAGTTGAGTTTATTGCGGAAGACATATTGGGCTTTTCCAATGCTTTTCCAGAAGTGAAAGAAAATAAGCAACAACACCACGTTTCTTATTCTCAAAAAGTGCAGGAGTTTAAATTGTTTTCATTTCAAACAAAATTACCAATATTCAATTGGTCAGTACAGATAGCCGGAAATTATTCTCCCTGTATTGTATATCCTTACTCAGATTATTTGTGGGAAATAAATCCTCCGCCTCCCAAAATGGCATAACGACCTCACCGTTTTTGAATTGTTTAAAATTTGCATTAAACAAAATGTATCTCTTCTTTAATTAGATCGTTTGCTGTTGCTATGCAAAGCAATTGTAATTTACAAACAAACTATACATTATAAAGGTAAATACCATTACTGCATTTCAAATAACCTCATCAACGCAATTTTTTTTATCAGAAAAAATAACTGCCGTTTTCATTTTTATAAATAACCTCTTTTAAATTATGTATTTGTTTACAAAGCTGCTACTGCTGCATATATTGCTGGCAGGCTCATTTTTTTGTAGTGCACAAAGGCCTTTGAGCCCTTTACCTGCAAACGATTCTATCAATTTAAAACTAGATAGTGCAGAAGCAATTTTTTTACGAAATAATTTTTTGCTGCTGGCACAAAGGTATAATGTAGATATGGCGAAGGGCTTAGTAATACAAGCAAAACTATACCCCAACCCTGGTTTTAATTTTACTACAACTGTTTATAACCAAGATGTAAAAAGGATTTTCCCCAAGCCCTTTTCCAAATCCGGGGAAGTAATTACCGGTATTTCCCAACTAATTATTTTAGCCGGAAAAAGGAATAAACAAGTACAGCTTGCTCAGGCAAATGTACGCTTGAACGAATACCAGTTTTTTGATTTGTTACGTACTCTCAAATACACGCTGCGGACCGACTTTTTTAATATTTATTATTTACAGCAATCTGCCAAAGCTTACGATGATGAAATAAAAGCTTTAAGCCAAATTGTAAATGCCTTTGAGCAGCAACAGGGTAAAGGCTACATTGCCGAAAAAGAAGTAGTTCGAATTAAAGCATTACTGTATAGTTTTAAAAGTGAGTACAACGATCTTAAAAACCAAATTAACGATATAGAAAGTGAACTCCGCCAAGTGCTACAAATAAAGCCAACTACTTATATTATACCCATGCCTGATAAAAATGCTATCAGCAATTTAAATCCGCTTACGTACCAATTGGCAACCTTGCTTGATACGGCCTATTCACATCGTACAGATTTGTCGATTGCAAAGGAAAATACTCATATTACCCAGCTGAATTATAATTACCAAAAAGCATTGGCAGTGCCTGATGTAACAGCCAATATCAGTTACGATCAACAAGGCAGTTATGTAAAAAATCTTTCTATGGCTGGCTTTGCTATTGACCTTCCTTTTTTTAACCGCAACCAGGGTAATATTAAATCTGCTAAATACGGTATTGATGCAGCAACTGCTTCACAAAAAAGTGTAGAAGCATCTGTTGAAGAAAATATTTTCAGGGCTTTGCAAAAGGCATTGGATCAGGATAAATTATTAAAAGATATTGACCCGGCATTTTCAAACGACTTTGACAGACTTATGAAAGAAGTGCTTACAAATTATCAAAAACGAAACATTAGTATACTGGAATTTTTGGATTTTTATGACTCGTATAAACAAAATGTATTGCAAATAAATGCCATCCAATTTAACCGGGTTAGTGCATTTGAGGATATTAATTTTTTTACTGCAAATAATTTTTTCAACTAAACAGTATTTATGTACAACAAAATATTTATGCCTTTCATTATAGCAGGCAGTGCCTGTCTATTCCTTTTTTCTTCCTGCGGCGAAAAAAGAGTAGTCAAAGAAGAAAGAAAAGGTTTTGAGTTAACAGACTCTTTGTTACAATTAGTTAATGTAACAGCTGTAGAAATGTCGCAGCAAAAAGATGCGATTACACTTACAGGTAAGGTGTCATTTAATGATGACAATGTAGCAAAATTATATCCATTGGTAAGTGGCAATGTTTCCGGCATTAAAGTAATGCTGGGGGATTATGTGTATTCAGGTCAGGAACTAGCCGTTGTGCGCAGTTCCGAAATGGCTGGCTACAGCAACGACCTTATTAGTGCAGAAACCAATTTGCAAATAGCCCAAATAAATTTAGCAAAAACAAAAGACATGTACCGGAGTGGCCTGGCATCTATGCCGGATTCGCTTAATGCTGCCATGATGTATGAGCAGGCAAAAGCATCCCTTACCCGTACTAAACAGGTACTTAAAATTAACGGCGGTGGTACCAAGGGCGATTATATTGTAAAGGCCCCGCTGAGTGGTTTTATAGTAGAAAAAAATGTAAATAATAACATGACTATCCGCACAGATAATGGCAATGCCATGTTTACTATCTCTGATTTAAAAAATGTATGGATATGGGCAAACGTGTATGAATCGAATATTGACAGGGTGCATATTGGTGACCAAGTAAGGGTAGAAACTATTTCTTACCCCGGAAAAATATTCAACGGCAAAATAGATAAAATAATGAATGTGCTTGATCCTACCAACAAAGTAATGAAAGTAAGAATTATTCTTACCAACGAAGCATATAGCCTTAAACCAGAAATGTTCACCAGCATCACTGTGTCTAACCAGCTACAAAAGCAGGCAATTACCATTCCTGCGGCGGCGCTTATTTTTGATCACAGTCAATATTTTGTGGTAGTCTTTAAAAGCAAATCAGCGCTAATCATCACCCCAGTAGAAATAATTAATACAGTTGGTAGCAACGCATATATTGCCAGTGGCTTACAGGTAGGACAAAAAGTAATTGCATCGCAGGCATTACAGGTTTATAACCAGCTTAATAATTAATTGCCACTCTTAAACATTATAACATGATAAAAGCATTAAAAAGGGTTATCGCCTTTTCGCTTAAAAATAAATATTTCATTTTAGCAACCTCCGTTTTACTAATCATATTTGGTGTTATCACTTTTAAAGAAATGCCTATTGAAGCATTTCCGGATGTAACCAATACAGAGATTAGCATCATTACGCAATGGCCCGGCCGCAGTGCCGAAGAAGTGGAAAAATTTGTTACCATTCCCATTGAACTTGCACTTAACCCGGTGCAACAAAAAATAAGTTTACGCAGTACTAGTATTTTTGGTTTAAGCTATGTTAAATTAATTTTTGAAGATAAAGTAATTGACAAAGATGCAAGAGCACAAGTATTTGCTTTGCTTAGCAATGCCACACTGCCTGAGAATTTACAGCCTTCCGTACAGCCCCCCACAGGACCTACCGGCGAAATTTACCGCTACACACTACAAAGTAAAGTAAGAGATTCAAGAGAGCTTAAAACGTTGCAGGATTGGGTAGTAGACCGCCAATTACGTTCTGTACCAGGTGTTGGTGATGTAGTAGCTTTTGGTGGCAAAACCAAAACATACGAAATAAAAGTAGATCCAGGAAAAATGACCAATCTTGGTATTACTGCTTTAGACGTATCCAGCGCTGTGCAAAAAAGCAATATAAATATTGGCGGCGATGTAATCATTCAAAACGATCAGGCATTTGTGGTAAGAGGTATTGGGTTATTGAACGATATAAACGAAATAAAAAATATCGTTATCCAAAATATAAACGGAGTACCGGTATTGGTAAAAGATGTAGCCAATGTAGAAATTTCTAATTTACCCAGGCTTGGTTTTGTTTCAAGGTCTAATGGTTTGATAGATTCGACGGGTAAAAGAAATATTACTGATGAAAAAGATGTAGTAGAAGCGATTGTTTTAATGCGTAAAGGCGAAAACGCTACCGAAGTAGTTAGGGCTATCAAAGAAAAAATTGATAAACTAAACAGTAGTGTATTGCCTGCCGATACTCAAATTGTTGCTTACTACGATAGAGAAGATTTGATAAATTATGCCACACATACCGTATTGCACAATTTAGTAGAAGGCATATTGCTGGTTACTTTGCTGGTATCACTTTTTATGTTTAACTGGCGAACTACGTTGATTGTTTCTATCATTATTCCCATGTCGCTGTTGTTTGCATTTATTTGTTTACACCTTATGGGAATGAGCGCCAACCTGCTTTCGTTGGGGGCTGTAGATTTTGGTATTATTATAGACGGCGCAGTAGTAATGGTAGAAGGTATGTTTGTTATTTTAGACCAGAAGGCTGTGGAAATGGGGATGGAGCGATTTAATAAACTGGCCAAACTTAAAATTATAAAAAATAGTGGTGCACAATTGGGTAAAGCTATTTTCTTTGCCAAGCTAATCATCATCACTGGGTTGCTGCCCATTTTTGCTTTTCAAAAAGTAGAAGGCAAAATGTTTTCGCCATTGGCCTTTACCCTTGGCTTTGCATTATTGGGAGCATTAATTACTACGCTAACGTTGGTACCTGTACTTATAAGTATCCTACTCAATAAAAATGTACATGAAAAGCACAACCCATTTTTACATTTTCTTACTAAGATAATGTTGGGTGGTTTTATTGCAGCATTCAAAAATAAAAAAATTGTTGTTGTTTGCTCCTTTATTGTAATGATAGTGGGATTGTATTCATTCAAATTTTTAGGTTCAGAGTTTTTACCCGAATTAAACGAGGGCTCTATCTGGCTTAGGGTGCAAATGCCTTATAGTGTTTCTCTCAATAAATCGGTGGAGGTAAGTGACCAGGTAAGACAAATTGTAACATCCTTTCCACAGGTAAAATATGCAGTATCACAAACAGGCAGACCCGATGACGGAACAGATGTAGCGGGGTTTTACAATAATGAATTTTCCATCATGCTGTATCCTGAAGAAGAATGGAAATTAAAAATGAGCAAGGAAGATTTAATTGCCGAGATGAGTGAAAAACTTTCGGTAATACCCGGGGCCGATTTAAACTTTTCTCAACCCATTATGGATAATGTAGAAGAAGCAGTATCCGGGGTAAAAGGTTCTATCTGTGTAAAAGTGTATGGCGATTCGCTTAACTATATGGAAAGCAAAGCAGATGAAGTATACAGAATTTTAAAAACTGTAAAAGGTATTACCGATTTGGGTGTGATAAAAAATATTGGACAGCCCGAATTAGATATTAATCTTAATCAGCAAAAAATGGCCTTATATGGCGTTGCCACTGCAGATGCAGATGCGGTGATAGCGATGGCAATAGGTGGAAAAGCAGCTTCGACTATGTATGAAGGCATCCGCATGTTTGGTATAAGAATTCGGCTGCCGGAAGCATACAGGAGAACGCCAGACGATATTGGTAACCTGATGGTACCTACACAAAGCGGCTCTAAAGTACCCATTAAAGAAATTGCTGCTATCACTCAGCAAACTGGCCCATGTCTTATTTACAGAGATGATAATGAAAGATATTCGGCAATAAAATTTTCGGTAAGAGACAGAGATATGGGAAGTGCCATTAAAGAAGCCCAGGAAAAAGTAGACAAATCTGTACAATTAAAACGTGGCTACAAAATGGTTTGGCAAGGTGATTTTGAAAACCAGCAGCGTGCTACCAAACGCCTGGTACAAGTAGTACCCATTAGTTTGTTACTAATTTTTTTATTACTCTTCATCATGTTTGGCAATTTGAAAGATGCAGGCCTGGTATTTTTAAATGTACCTTTTGCTATAGTAGGAGGTCTGCTGGCATTGCACTTTACTGGCACCAATTTTAGCATTTCTGCCGGTATCGGCTTTATTGCTTTATTTGGTATTTGTATACAGGATGGTGTATTATTAATTACTGTATTTAAACAAAATTTAGATAAGATAAAAGGGCAAAAAGGCTCTTTGTACAATTCTATTAAGTTGGGTGTTAACTCCAGAATACGACCTGTGATGATGACCGCAATGATGGCTGCCATTGGATTATTTCCCGCAGCCATTTCTCATGGCATTGGCTCTGAGAGTTCAAGGCCGTTAGCAAGGGTAGTAATTGGGGGAATATTGTGTGCTATGATTTTTTCATTGTGGGTTTTTCCGCTCATCTTTGGTTGGGCTTACCGCAATGTAGATTATAAACACCATAACGATTCTACAGAACCAACAACGACTGAATAATTTATTCGCATTTTAATTGTAAACACCTCGTAGTTGCTATGCAAAAAAATTTGCGGGTAATTTACGGGGTGTCTTTTTAAAGTTACCAGCACTACTAAAAAATAATCAGCATTTTTTTAAATATAAACCCTCTCAGTTACAAAAAATAGTACAAGGTTTATCTAGCTGTATTACCAATTATAAAACGAAGGAATTGTATTGCTGCCTTGTTTGTTAATATTGGATTATAATATTTTTTTGCAACTCGGTATTGGGTTGATAAACCAGGTACACAATTGTTTTACACACTACACTATGCCTGCAATTTCTTGTTGCCTACATTTACTAAAAAACCAAATAACCCTGCGGTAAAAAACATAATAAGGCTATAAATAACAGGAGGAATACTCATGGTACTGTTTCCAATTACGCTAAGCGCAATATAAATAGCCAATGTGCCATTGTGAATGCCAATCTCCATACCAATGGCAATGGCTTACTTTTTTTGAAGATTAAACAATCGTGGAATAAAATATCCTACTCCAATACTTAACACATTAAAAACAAGCGCAGCAATACCCACTTCCTTAAGATATTGAGCTACATGCGCTCTTTATTTAAAACTACCAGCAAGATTACAAGTACAAGAAAAAGTGCAGAAGCAATCTTTACAGGCTTATCCAATTTTAATGCAAGCTGTACAGATTTTGAACGCACCAGCATACCGATACACACAGGGAGTAAAACAATTGCAAAGACTTCAATTATTTTTTTAAATTGCATAGGAACAACTTGATTAGACTGCATAAAATGAGCAATGGCAAAGTTGACAATAAACGGTAGCGTAATAAGTGCAAGAATACTATTAACCGCTGTGAGAGATACATTGAGTGCAACATCTCCTTTAGAAAGATGACTGAATAAATTGGCAGTTGGCCCACCCGGCGCAGCCGAAAGCAACATTAAACCAACAGCTAATTCAGCCGAAAGCCCAAAACCTTTAGCGATAAAAAAACAAATTACCGGCAAAACGAACATTTGGCAAACAAGCCCTATTATTACTGCTTTTGGGTAAACAACAATGCGTTTAAAATCAGTAATGGTAAAAGAAAGTCCTAATCCCATCATTATGATGGCAATAGCTAGTGGTAATAGTGCGGCTGTAAATAAGTTTGATTCCATGTGTTGTGTTGTATTTTAGTTAGTTATTATTTTTCATTTAATTCATGCATAAGCAATCAGTTGCTAAAGATTTTTTTTGATATAATCTCCTTCTTTTTATCCTTCATTTTTCCCCTTTTTATTGATACTGTTCGCAGTAAAAATAGAAGAAAAATTAGCCAAACTAGTAAGAGCGAAATAAGGTCAAACTTAAAAAGAAAGTATTCTTATTGTAGAGAGACTGCAAAGCGAATAAAAGGGAAAAAATTATTCTACCTACTTATCCGACTTAATTCCATTGGCAAAGGGAATCCATACTTTTTGATTGGTTGACAGTTGACCTGCATCAGCAAAAGGCACTAGCACAAAAAGTAACTGCTTTTTTTCTTTACCAATACTTAGCTCATACGCCTGCCTACCGATCCAGTCTTTAGGCAATAATTTATGATTGCTGCTAATGATAAAAGATGAAGGTTTATCAAATTTAAAACTGGTAGTATCCAAGCGTTGGGGATTAAGTGCGCTATCCAATGACAACACCTGTGGCCCTCTTTTAAAGGCAATTGTGTTTGGATAAGTAGGAGCACCATTTAAAACCTGCAAGGGCATTTTAAACTTTACAGATACTTCATCGTTTGTTCCCCAAACCCTGTTAACCCCATAGAATTGATCTGCTACTGTACCTTGTTGTTTTACCCCATTTATAATAATGTTGAAGCCTTCTGCCCAATCTGGAATCCTAAAATTAATGTTGAATTTTTTACGTTGGCTTGCTTTTACAGTATATTTTATATTTCCTGTAAGAGGGAAATCAGTTGTACAGGTAACCAGTAAACTAAGCGTAGAACCATCAGTTGCAACAATATTTTCCGTCACCCTTCCTGGCTCATAAAGCAATACCGAAAATGATCCGTTAATTTTTCCACAAACCAATGCGGGAATCATAGAAACACCCCGGGATATGCTGGAAAGGCAGCAAGATTGCCCATCATCGCACTTGTATAATTTAGGCCCCTGCAAAAGTGTATAAAAACTTACGCAACCTGTTATGGGACTTTGAGCACCCAACAAATGATTGTAAATGGTTTTTTCAATTTGAGCTGCATATTTTTGTTCGCCTGTAATTTTTAATAATTGCGCATTAAACTGAATCCAGGTGGTAGTTACACAACCCTCACCCATTTCACTAATTGAATCAGCAGGTAAAAAATGAGCTTCCTTAAATACTTCTTCAGTGCTGGCGGTGCCAGTTATATAAAGTCTGTTGGTTACAATATCCTGCCAGGCTGTTTTTAAAGGAGTTAAATACTGTTGTTCGCCAGTAAGCTGATAATATTTTAACATCCCTACAAAGCACGACAACATTTCGTATGCTTTGGCATTGCCCACCTTGGTAACGTTACCACCTTCTTGCAAGGTGCTGATGATTTTTGCACCTGTTTCCGATTCGAAATTTTTGAGGATATACCGTGCAAACGATAAATATTTTTCATCGCCGGTATAGCGATACAGGTCAACCATCGGCTCCAATATACTTCCGGAAGCCATTCCATTTTGATAACCTGATTTATTTAAATCCAACTGACCAGGGCCTTCTCCAAAAACTTTGCAAACAAGGTCTGCAGCTCTTTTGGCTGTTTCCAACGCTTTTTTATCACCCGTTACCTGGTAGTAACCAAGTAGTCCGATAATGGCATATTTATGTGCCCACACATCCCAGGATTTCCAGTAATTATCTGGCAAATATGTGCCTAAATATCCATCGGGTAATTGTGTGACAATGTATTTTTTTACCATTTCATCCATCAGGGCTTTCATCCGCACATCATGCGTATAACGGTAGCTATTGGCTGCAGAAAATAAAAACTTTCCTACATGCTCCCCTATCCACGATTGAGATCCCGGCCTTTTAACAAAACCTGATAATAATATGGCGGAGTCAATATTTAATAATCTTTTCTCCATATTAATAAATACATGATCATTCAACAACCCAGTAAACTTAACCTCCGTTGAAGTTTGAAATTTATCTGCTATTTTATTTGGTACAATATATCCCGGAACACTATCATTTTGGTGTACGGCAAATAAAGTATTACAAACTAGTAACAGAAATATGCCCAGAATTATCGGTTTCATTTTTTAAGATTTGAATTTTAAAAATAGTTGCTAATTTTTTTATTTATTTCTTTAATCACCTGGCCTATTGCACTATGGGTACCTCTATATCTAAAAGTGCTTTTAATGTTGAGGCAATATCGGTGATGCTGATAAGCTGATTTCTGTTACCCGATTTTATACCCTTTTTTAAACCCACATTTGAAATTTAAAAAGCAGGAAAATATTTATTCAGCCAAGCCAATGTTTTAACAAATACATCAACGCCGGCAGCACCTTGCATCCCATGTTTTTCGTTAGCATAATATTCATACTGAGCTGGAATATTTAGCGATATAAGTTTCTTATACATTTTGTCGGCTTGGCTAACAGCCACCAATGGATCTTTACCTCCATGAAATAAAATAGTAGGAACACCAGTTTCTTTTGTAAGTCGATAATACGGGCTTGCATCAAAACATATTTTTGCAGCAGCGTCCGCTGTTCCTAAAAGATTGGTCACTTTTGCATCCGCTTCTTTGTTATCTTCTCTTACTGCTTTATCTGTTAGATCGGTTGGTCCCCAAAAATCAACAACAGTTTTAATCTGCTTTAAAGAATCGTATCCGTAGGCATACAACATTGCCATTAAACCTCCTGCACTGCCGCCCATTAAAGCAAATTCATTGGCATTAAAATTATATTTTTTTGCACTTGCAGATAAAAAAGAAAATAATTTACTTACATCTTCCATCTGGGCCGGGAACCTATTTTTACCATCTCTGATTAACCTGTAATTGGCAGATACAACAATATACTTTCGTTTACCAACCAGCTCTTCAATTAACATTTCTGGCAACTCGTTTTTATCCCCACCCGTCCAACCGCTTCCATGCAGGTATATTATCACTTTAGCATGTTGATAATTAGTTGGAAAATAAGCATCCAATATATTTTCTTTATCATCATTGCTGTAAGCTATATCAAGCATTTTTTGGTAAGCAGGCACAATGGCATTAACTACTTTTTTTAAAGAAATAGTTTTTAAAAAAGGAGCCTGTGCCTGTGCAACAGCAATAAAACTTACTATCGCCAGCAGGAGAATATTTTTTTTGTATGATGACATTCAAGTTAAATTTCGCTAAAGAATTTTTTTATCGTCAGTCATAAAAACTCTGGTACTTTCTGTGTAAGTTCCCCCATGCAGATCTTTATATTTTAAGTTTAAATAAAAAGCCCGGTAACCATACGCAGGAAAGGATAATGTTGCAATAATGGTTGATTTATTTTTTATGCGCAGGCTCTTCGAATTCCAGCTATCATTTCTAAAATCGAGGTCTTTTGAATCTGCCGACCAAATGATAACATCTACTAGTTTGTTAGCTGTTGCCATCACTTTAAGTTTAACTCCATTATTGGTTTCTGTTGTTTTCCAGGTGCATAACGGATAGCTTTTTTTAGCAAGTGTAATACCAAAAAATGCACTCAAATTTATAAATGCTTCCTTCTTATCTCCCATGCTATGCCCAACATTTGGAATATAATGTAGCAGGTTTTGTCCCGGAATACTATCGTAGTAATTTTTGATATTATCAATAGGCCAATACTCATCATTGGTGCCCATAATAATCATTTTGGGCATGGTTAAAGTTTTTCGGTAACTATAAGGATCAATCATGGTAGTAATATCTTTACCACTACCCGAACCAATATCCTGAACAATACCGAGCTTTACATAATCTTCAATTTGTATACTATAATCGTTCCACACCTTTACCTGATAGTTCATACTTACAGGCATGTTGAGCATATCAATTACCATTGGCGCAATGGCTGTTACCCGGCTATCATTGGCACCTATAAGCCAGGTTGTCCAGCCACGTTTGGAGGCACCGGAAACTACAAAATTTTTAATTTCGTGTTTAAGTGTTTGGTGTGAAAATTCCTGCACCGCATCCATAGCACGTTTAGCACTTTTAACCATTGGAAAAAGTAATGGCCATGAGTAGTCGCCGTCTTTTTTAAAATTATGCAGGGTAAAAGAAATCAACGCATCTTCGGTTAAACTATCATACAATGGCTGATTGGGTGTTTGTTTTACTATTGCAACAATTGCGTTATTCTGCTTTGCCACCTGGCTAAAGCTTTCTGTAAGTTCATCTCCTTTGCCGCTCCAGTTAGGCAGCCCGTTTTTATCAATACTTCCCCCGGTTATAAACAACAAAGCGCCCTCATATTTAATTTGTTTTGGTACCAATATGGTTAGCTGATGAGTCCAGGTATATTCTCTCCATTTTTGTGAAGTTAGCTGCAAACTGTATACCGTAACATCACCGATATTATAAGATTCCTGAACTTTCCAGGCAAAAAGATTATCCCCATTATTCAAATATTTATTAAGTGCTGTAGCTGGGGTAATTGCTGTTTGCGCCTTGGAACTGGATATAATAAAACCCAGCAAAAGAAAAGAAATGCCAATTCTTAAAAAAGATTTATTCATTTTTTTAGTTAGTATTATAGAAACGAAAATTATTGTAAAAGCCACATTTTTGAAAATTGCGTATCCCCTTGATCAAGCCTTCCTATTGCGGACTGGTAATTAACCGAATTGTTTTTAAATTCAGATTCAGGATACCTGTACCTAAGTGGAAAAGGATTAATAGTAGTATTTAATTTTCCATTGGTTTCAAGATAAGGAACCCTTGTTCTTCTGTAATCAACATAAGATTCAATGCCCATCATAAATAATCCCAACCATTTTTGCAGACCAATTTTAGCCAACTGGTCATTTTTAGCAATTGGAAAAGCTGCTATTGGATTATTAAAATAGTTAACCGGCAATGGCTCACCCCAGCGATTTAATGCCATCTCAACACCTTTTTTATAAAAGGTTTCAGCATTGCCCGTTATCCATCCTTTTGCTGCGGCTTCTGCCAATAAAAACTGTACTTCATCAACCTGCATTATTGTTGCCTTTATTAATGGATTTGCGTTTTCATTAAAGAGTTTTGACAAAAGAGATATTTTATAGTTCCCTTTTGTATCCGGAAAATCGTAGCTGCCATTAGAACCAATCACATCTACTGAAGAACCAGCAGGGTAGCCAGCATAGATAGTCATAGAATCAAAAATGAAAGGTAGTATTGGTTGAATTTTTGTGTTTGATCGGTCTATATATTCCCACTGATAAGTATAGCTGTAACCCTTTTGATTGATCGTTCTTATACCACCATTTAAATTAACTGAATCCATGGTAGCTGCCCAAGGTTTTTCTATAGGAGCAACCCATACTTTTAACCGCTCATCATTTAATGCTTTTAGCGTATCTATCAAGTTTTTGCTTGGTCTATAAAGAAGAAAATCTCCTGTTAAATCTACATTGGCACTTCCCATTGGAGATGCCATTGTTCTGTCGCCATTGATATATGAAATAGCGGCGTTATCAGTAAGATCACTTAACAGGGGCAATAATGCCAATGCCTGTATTTCGGCTGCATTGGATACTTTATTGCTCTGCCGCATCATTAACCGCAGGCGCAATGAATTAGCCAGTTTAATCCACTTGGATTTATCCCCGGCATACATTACATCATAGTTATTATCTAACGATTCTTGTCCATCGGCAAGTAATTGTGCCGCATCTTTCAAATTTTGAATCAAAGCAGCATAAATATCTTTTTGCTCATCAAATTTTGGAAAAAGAATTCCATCCTGTCCACGAAGCCCCTCCGTATAAAAAATATCTCCATACAAATCTGTAACTGTTGACCACATTAAAGATTGAAATATTCTGAATACACCTTCATGCACTTTCAATCCCTTTTTATTCACATCTGTAATAGCAGCATTAATGAGTTTAATTACGCCGGTGTATTCATACAAATCTGAAATAGGTAACCTAAAATTAAGGTACGTATTATCTTCACTGTTTCTATTACCTTGTAAATACTGAGCTGTAACAGCAAGATTTTTAGCACCAAGTCCCCCTTTATTTTGGTACAGAAAAGCACTCTTTTGTATTACAGAAGATAAAAGCAGGTTTGGTTCTGCAGATTCCAACGCATCCCGCTTTGCTAATAATTCACTTTCTCTAAAAGTTGATTTTTGGCAGGATAAAAAAATGAATACCTGACAGATTATTATAATTATAAACTTTTTCATTTCAATAAAAAATTAAGGTTAAACTAAAAGTTAACTGACAATTTAAATCCATAAGAAGCTACTGATGGCAATGCTTTACCAATGATTCCCTGGTTTATGCCAATTCCTTCAAAGGCTGCTTCAGGATCACTTTTTTCGCCGCTTTTATTCCATTGTAAAATGTTCCTTGCTACTAAAGCCACGGTAAAATTTTGAATTTTATACCGCTCCAGAAATCTTGAAGGCACCGTATATTCAAATACTATTTCTTTAACTTTTAAATTAGTAGCATCACGGATAAGGGATTGACAAAAATCCCAGTATTGTGTTCCTAAAACCAAACCGGGAAGTCCATAAAATGTTGCCAACGAATCGGCACCATTTACGATATAGTCCGCATCATTCTTAGGATCGCCATCTGGTTTTAACCATACGCCTTTAAAAAAAGATGCATCCTGCGCATAAGCGCCATAGTTAGCATAATTTTGTACCAAAGCTGCCATGTAAGGATACTTCATAGATTGCCAATCAGGCCACCTTAAACCACCAGATGCTGCATCACGTCCGCCTCCTGTATATTCATTGGGGCCATTTACCAAATCTCCAATTGTAAGTGATGAGTGACCATTGGTAACCGAACGCCGTGTTACATTTGAAACATATTGTCCGCCTACTCTAAAACTTGCCACAGCTGATAATCTAAAGTTTTTGTACCGAACGGATGAATTTAATCCAAGAATAAAATCAGGATTATAATTCCCTATAGATTTTCTATCCTTCTCTGCAGAAGAAGATTTCCAGCTTCCAGTATTGTCCAACACAAACATACCAGCATATTTACTGGTTGATGGCATTCTTTCAAATACATTGTTTTCCCACATGGTACCAATTCTATCTCCTTCGGCCATTCTGATATTTACATTTGGCCCATTACCGTAAAAAGTGTAGCCATTAGGGATATAGGCTTTTGAAAGTTTAGTGATATAAGCATCCGTTTTGGTATAGAAGGCAGCAATATCCCAATTCCAGTTTTTTGTTTTTACAGGTATAAGCTTCAAGCCTATTTCTATCCCTTTGGCCTCTACAGTTCCTACATTTGACAACATTCCTGCATAACCGGTACCTAATGATGTTGGAATAAAATCTTGCTGATTTACATGCGTTTTTTTGAAAAATGTAAAATCCAATGCAATGCGATTTTTTAACAATGCCAGATCAAAACCTCCTTCGTAAGAATTAGTAACTTCTGATTTTATATGTGGATCAACCAACTGGCCGCCAATATTTAATATTTTTACAGCCCCATAATCTACAGGATTAAAGCTGAAAGTATTGTTACTCCTGGGTTTACCAATACCATGACCAACCTGTGCTACACCACCTCTTAATTTAAATAAATTTATAAAAGATGGAAGTTTAAAAGTTTCTGAAGTAATCCAGCTAACTGCTGCCGAAGGATAAAAATGATGGTTCATATCTTCTTTCAGAATACCACTTTGGTCATATCGTCCTGAAAGATCTACATAAACCTTGTTGTTATATCCTATCTGGGTAGTTAGGTATCCACTTTGCGTTTTACCAATACCCCATGAATTATTTGCAGTTAACGTTCCTGCAACTGCATTGCTTAAACTATAATCGTTTGCACGAACCAGTTTATCAGCATTTGCGTTATAATCATACGAGTTACCATACACATAATTATAACCGACCGTTGCACTGGTAGAAATTTTTCCAAAATCTTTATTCCAATTCAGCATAATATCGGAGTTAACAGAAAATGTACTTTGTGTTTGCACTGAATATCTGCCATCCTTTTTATCTACATCCACAAAACCTTTAGCCAATTTATATTCATAATTATCTCCATTATAATCCATCCCTGTCCTAAGTAATAATTTTAAAGGGTTAGATAATTTCCATTCCAACTCGGCCTTTCCAAAAAAGTTATCTTTTCGATACGTATTTATTTCGCCATTCGTGTACATGTAAGGATTGTCCGCATAAGGGTCTCCATTATCTTTATATGCCGGTGCGTTTTGTTTAATTCCTTCGTACCCCTTTAACCAAATATTCTGCATTTCTTTAACGGGCTGAAAATGGGCAAGAAAAGCAAAGGTTAACAATTCAACTGCTTCATTATTAGAGGCTGATTTATTAGGTGAATATTGCGAAACATAATTGCTGCTAACAGATATTTTAACTTTTTTAGTGATGTTATAATTTGCATTTAAATTAAAGGTCATCCTATCTGTAGCGTTATTGGGCATTATGCCAATGTTAGACATTTTTCCTACCGAAAAACGGAATCCACCTTTATCTGAATTACCAGTTACACTAACATTATAATTGTTAGTTGCGCCTTTTTGCATAAACTGTTGTAAACGATTTTCTTTGGTAGCCAAAAAAGGAACTGTTTCATTTGCCTGCTTAAGAGTATTCCACCTGTCTACTTTAAAAGATCCATCAAGCCTTGGGCCCCAGTCATAGCCCCCTCCTGCAATATAAACCGAGCTTCTTATTCCTACACCAAAATCAGTTTGTGTTTCAAAAAAATTGTATGGCTGGTCTATCACCATAGAAGAATTAAACGCTACGCCAATTCCTTGTTTACCGCCTTTGCCAGATTTAGTGGTGATCATAATAACACCGTTACCTGCTTGTGAACCGTATAATGCGCCTGCACTTGCACCCTTAAGTACCGAAATACTTTCAATATCTTCTGGGTTTAATTGTGAAAGCAGGTTACCAAAATCTACACCATTTTTATTGGTAATATCTGACCTGCCCAACGGAATGCCATCAATTATATAGAGTGGTTGACCGTTTGCAGTAGAATTAGGAAGGCTTAAACTAGTTGCGCCCCGAATGTTGATAAAAACAGAACCAGCAGGGTCTGTACTAGCTTGTGTAAAGTTAACGCCACTCATTCTGCCATCAAGTGATTTTACAAGATTTGAACTTCCTCCATTGGTTAATTCAGTGCCCTTTATATCAGCTACTGCATATCCTAAAGAACGTTTTTTTCTAGAGATACCGAGCGCTGTTACCACCACATCATTCAATGCAATAATTTCAGATTTTAAGGTTACATTTATTTTAGTACTCCCACTAAAACTAATACGCTGCGTTGCAAAGCCCACAAAACTAAACTCAATCTTTGATTTAAGATTTGGAACTGTGATATTAAAAATGCCCCTATTATTGGTAATTGCGATAGCACTATTATCAACAACCTTTACGGTAACTCCTTGAAGCGGCTTACCTGTATCATCCGTTACAATACCCGTTACGGCTGTATCAGCTATTACAAATTCAGCATCTGTTTCTTGTTGGTTTTTTACCTCTACTATCGGCTTTTTTAGCTCACTGGCAAAAAGAACAATCAGCCCATTTACTTCCTGGTATCCAATAGAAAGGGGGAACAGTATTTCATTTAATAACGTTTTTAACTTTTTATTTTTTGCTGTACAGGTTACCTGTTTATCTACATTAATTAAGGTAGGGCTGTAGTTAAAGGTAGCATTGGTTTGCTTTTCAATTAGCTGAAACACTTTGTACAACTCAGTGTTAGTAATTTTTAAATTAATCGGTTTATCTAAAACAGATTGAGCTTCTACATTATTTGCAAACAAGCAGTAAGAAAATAAAATTGAAATAATGAACTGTGCAATTGTAAACTTCATAACAATAAGGATTGAAGCAATGAAGCGTTCCCTTTTTTTCATAATTTTGAAAAGTTTTGGTCGTTTAAAATGTCATTAATGGGCAAAATCAGCATACCGAAAGGTATTTGCGTAAAACCGGTAATGTTAGCGCATTATCGGTTTTTTGTTTTTTTTTCAAGTCATGGTGATTTGGTGTTTTTTAGATTTTTTAAAATATTTCATTCTATCTGCATCCTTTACCAGATACCAGAATTTTAGTACCCTTTATTTCATACGAAGCACCAATAGTAATAGAAACAATTTTTAACTTCTCAAACATTCCTTGTGTTGAAATGTCGCCGGTAAAAAAACAGTTATAAATATTATCATTAGCAACAATAATTTCTACGCCATATAATTTACTTAACTGAGTAAAAATTTGTTTTACACTTGTAGCTTTTTCAAAAATAAATGATTGAGGAGCAGATTCATTTTCCAAACTGTTTTCAATATCCTTAATTTTTACCAGCGCATGTATTGAATCAGCAAGTGTTGTTTCAAAATTATGCAATGTTGTATTGTACAAAGCTTTTTGGTTGGGGACCAAAATAACATTTTTTATGTTCTTATCTTTATCGTCAGCAGATACCACATTTCTATTTTCAAATACCTGTACCCTGCCCGTAATTACAGTAACTTCAACATTTTTGTTAGTATCGTTTGTTTTAATTTTAAAAGATGTACCAAGCACTTTTGTTACAATATTATTATAGTAAACCAAAAATGGTTTTTGCGGATTTTTAGTCACCTCAAAAAAGCCCTCACCCGTAAGGTAAACTTCCCTTTTTTCATTATGAAAATGCTCCGGAAAACTTAAAGAGGAATTGGGTGATAATTTTACCGTACTGCCATCTTCCAAAACCACATCAAACGGCTGAGATGAATTGTTGACTTTTTTAATATTATTTGTAGGAATAGAAGTTAAAAAGGTAACTGTATTTGCTTTATTTGATCTCAGGGAATTTAAATAAATACTTACAAAAAAAATAACCAGTATCATTGCTGCAACAGACAAAATTTGCAACACTTTTTTTCTATTATTTAAAATAAAAATCTTGTTTGTATTTTTTTCTGAGGTCAGTATCTTTCTAAAAATTTCTTCCTTTATTTCAAATGGCAAATCCTGACCACCGGATAAATCTGTAGCCAAATCTTTACTAATCATTTTTCCTAAAATTTCTTCCGAATTTTTGCCCTCATTCAAGGTGAATAACTCGTTTAGTTCGGATTCATTTATATGATCATCCAGATATTTTTTAAGTAATTTAATATACCTCAATTCATCAATCATACGGTACTTTTATTATCCAACTGCATTTTTGCTTAAATAAATTGTATAGATACCAATAGCGGTATCACTTAAATAGTGATAAGCGTTATTTAAAAAATAAATACCTTTTAAGTAATACGATAAAAAAGTGAACAAGGAGTACAAGGGGACAAAATATTTTTTAGCCCGGCACAATTAAAAAAAACAGGAGATGGCAATTCCATATTGTTTGAGGGATTTTCGAATATAACCAAGCGCTCTTGCCATATGGGTTTTAACAGTAAGAGGAGAAATTTTTAACCTGACAGCAATTTCATTATAAGACAGATCTTCAAATTTTGCAAAATGATATACCTGCTTTTGCATTTGGGGCAATCGGTTAATGATAGAATTTATTTGATTTTCAAGCTCCGTACTAATTATTTTTTCTTCTGTATCCGACTTGTCTGTAATCATTGCAATATCAAAGCAATTGTCTTTAATTCTTTCCCTGCTCAATTTTCTAAATTGATTAATCAGCTT
>JANXSK010000008.1 GCA_025352695.1 Ferruginibacter sp.
CCTATGCCAACACCTCCACCATTATAAATATTTGTTACATCAATTGGGTTCATCGAATCTGATTCAACAATAAGATTATTGAAATGAATATTCGATTGATCGGATGCTACAAGTCGAAATAATGATTCGCTTTTGTTGCAAGAAAAAACCAAGAATAAAAATACGGCAGAAGAAAAAAATTTTAGATATTTCATTAATAAGGCTTTGATACGTAAGATAAGAAAACAAGTAAAATTAAAAAAGAGGCAGAGTAGTTAACTCTGCCTCTTTAAAATTATGAATCAAAATTTGTTAGAAAGTGACAATTAAAATTTTCCTTAAAATTGATTTTAACCATTTGTCATAATTAATTATTTTAATTTTAAATTAATAGAGAGGATTTTGATCCAACTTATTACCATATTTCGCTGCAATATCTATAATACTTGCAGGAATTGGAAAGTACTCATTTTTACCTTTGGTAAATATTGCAGTTGCCTTATAAGTACGTTTCAACTTCTCTTTAGCAAGATAAGCATTCAACGTTTCTGCCGCTATTCCCCAACGTACAAGGTCAAACCACCGAACACCTTCCATTGCCAATTCCAATCTTCTTTCAAAACGTACCGCTGTTCTTGCTTCATCCTGAGAAGCAAATGGTACAGTGTATGTATTAATTACATAATTTGCTGGTGCTCCTTGTACCCAACTAGCTGGATTTTTAGCTCTTGCACGAACCTGGTTAATGTAGGCTTGTGCTGTTGGCAAAGAACCTACTTCAATCTCAGCTTCAGCAGCCATTAACAACACATCTGAATAACGAATCAGGTAGATGTCTTTTGCTGTAATATTTTTCCAGCCTGAAGAAGTAAGCGTAGTTTCATCCTTTTTAGAAAAAACGTGCTTTTTTGGACTGAAAGGACCTGCATAAGCTTGATCCCTTATCCAAGAATAACCTGGGTGAGGACCCCAATCCCAATAAGGAACACCTCTTCTGCCTACTGACCAATCTAATCTCGGATCCAAAGGAGTAACAATGTCATTGGTATAAGGAACAGCATCTTTTAATCCCTGGTCATTTTTAAGATCCACATCGTTAAATGTTGTGAAAAGAGGTAACCCAGCAGCACTTGTTTTATAAGAGTTTACCAAATTCTGAGATGGTTGAAAAAAACCGCAGCAACCAAAATCGCCACCATATGGAAACGCCAGGCCCAATGAAGTTTCTCCGCTTTGATCAACAGTTCCAGACGCAGCCATAGAAATACCAAAACATTCTTCCCCGGTATTTTCGAAATTGGCATCAAAACATTTCCAATAAGCATCCTGTAAACCGTATATACTTCCGTTTGCTGTTTTACCACTTACTGTAATTATATCGTACAGAGCCTTGGCTTCTGTAAATTTCTTATCGTACATATAAGTTTTAGCAAGGTAACAGGCAGCCGCCCATTTGTTTGCCTTTGCTTGTAAGTCTTGAGTTTCAGGTAAGTTATCATAAGCAAACTTAAAATCGGCCTCAATTTTTGGCCAAATATCCTCTGCATTGGTATATGCGGTTGTTGCTTCATCTATATAAGGAACCTTATTCCACATTTTTTTTGCTTCAAAGTGGTAATGTCCCCTTAAAAAACGTGCCTGCCCAAGTATATTTTTTTTGTCAGCTTCTGTCAAAACTACTTTAGGGTCATTCGCCTGTTTAATTACAGCATTAGCTCTTGCAACACCTTCATAAACAGCTAACCATTTATCATAAAAATAGGGGTTAGCGGGCTGTGATTTGTATTGCTCAACCTCTGTCATTTGCGGCTGATCATTGGCATCAGTTCCTTTATAGGCATCATCGGCACAAACACCTGCAGTTGCCCAATTGGTGGCCGAAGGAGCCCAGGTACTAGTTACACCCTGACCATCTAATACACCGTACACACCAACCAGTAATGCATCTAATCCCTTTTTGTTACTTATAAGATCAGAACTATACTGTCCATAGGGTTGTGCATCCAAAAAACTTTTTTTACATGCCTGTAGTATTAATGTGCCCGTTAATAGGGTACAACCTAACACCAACAAGCGAAATTTATTTTTTTTCATATTCGTAATGATTTAAATCTTTTAATTAAAATGTAAGGTTTAAGCCGAATGTTACTATTCTTGGCGTTGGAAAGTTACCATAATCAACACCTAAGCTATTGGCATCAGACTTAGCTTGTCTGTAGTCTCCTTTTCCCACCTGCTGGGTCGTAATTTCCGGATCTAGCCCTGTATATTTTGTAATAGTGAAAAGGTTTTGAGCCTGGAGATAAAAGCGAAGTTTTTCAATTCCAACTTTTTTAAGTAAAACTGCCGGCAAAGTATAACCAACTGAAAGATTCTTGAGCCTTAAATACCCACCTGGTTCAACATAATAACTCACAGGAGTTTGTCCACTAGCACCATCAGAACCATCCAGTACAGGTAATTTAGCATCCCTATGAGTAGGTGTCCAGCTATCATACAAAACTCTTTTATCCCTGTTTCCTTGAAAGGTATTGAAATCTGTCCAGTAGCGAACATAGTTTATTATCTGACCTCCATTTTTCCAGTAAATGAAAGTAGAGATATCAAAATTCTTATACGATGCATTCAAGTTGATTCCCGCTGTAAAATTTGGATGAGGGCTACCCATAAAAGTTCTATCATCCGGAGTGATCAATCCATCTGGCTTACCACCTGGACCGCTAAGGTCTTTATATCTCCATTTACCGATACCTTTATCTGATTGTTTAGATGCATCCACTTCGGCCTGATTCTGGAAAAAGCCATCAATTATATAACCGAAAAAGCTTGACATTGGTCTGCCTGTAACTGAGCGATTGAAAGGATCAATCCTGGATCTGTTACCATCGAAGAATGGATCAGCAATGTTACCAACTTTGTTTCTATACAATGAAAAACTTAGTCCTGCATCAATTTTAAGCTCTCTTCCCAAAGTAGTACGGTAGTTAATACCCAAATCAATCCCCTTATTATTCATTTCGCCAATATTGGTTGGCTGACGGTCTACACTACCAAAAAGGATTGGATCTAATTGCTTATCATACAATAAATCAGTTGTTTTACGTGTATACACATCTAATACTACATTCACCTTGTTATTAAACAGAGTTGCATCTATCCCAATGTTAGTGGTGGCAGACTGCTCCCATTTAACATTAGGATTACCAATTTTAAAAAGCCTCAAGCCTTGAGTAAAGCTTGTATTACTTCCATCTATCGGATAACCTGCATTGTTGTCAAACTTATAAGCGGTTACAAATCCAAAATCTCTGGTATTATCATTTCCAAGAATACCGTAACCAACTCTAACTTTAAGATCGTTCAACCAGCTAATTTTATTGTGAAGAAAAGATTCTTCAGAAATACGCCACCCTGCACTAATAGAACTAAAATTACCATACTTGTTATTTGGTCCAAAAACATTGGACGATCCATCTCTTCTGAAACTTCCACTTAACAAGTACTTATCTTGGTAATTGTAATCAACCTTAGCAATTACTGGCGAAGCCTTTCTAAACCGGTATTCATAACTTGATCCAAAAGGGGTAGTACTTAAACCTGAACCAATTTGCCAAAAATTTCTGTCAAATGAAAAATAATTATTCGTATTGCCATAAACACCTCGTCCTCCTCCTTCTACCATTTCTGTTCCTACTAACGCACGTACATCATGTTTACCGAACGCCTTATGAAAACTAACTGTATTATACCAGGTCATTTGATAATCATAGCTTTGGCCTTCGTTAAAATTACCAGGACCACCTCTTCCCTCTGCATTTTCGTAAGAAGGAGCACCAAAGGAATAATTACTTCTGGTTCCATAATCCATACCAATTACAGATTTAAAAGTAAAGTATTTTAAGAAATCAAACTCAGCATAAGCTGATCCAAGAATACCGATTTTTCTATCTTTATTATCTTTACCGCGGTAACCGGATGCATAAGGGTTTTCAGCATTACCTAAATTAGAGCCTCTTGTACCAGCAAAATTTCCTTTGATATCATAAACAGGTACGATGGGCTGCATACGATAAGACATTGAGATGGAATTACCTTCATCCTGGTTGTTATATCCACGATTATCAATATAACTTAACTGGATATTTTCACCTATCCGAATCTTATTTTTAATTATAAAATTGGTGTTAGCTCTAACGCTGTATCTTTTATATCCCGTAAAATTTATAATACCATCCTGGTTAAAATAATTAAATCCTAACAGATAATTACCGGTTTCACTGCCACCTGATACAGATAAATTATGACTTTGCATTGGTGCTGCTTTTGATATTGCATCCATCCAATCGGTACCGGTTTTATTAGCTTTCACTATTAAATAAGTACCAGCACCATTTACATCATTTAAATCTAATTTGTATTTTGATGGATCAGCAGAAGGATCGCCCGCCTGAACACCACTATTGGTACCTGCTAAAATATACTCAGGAATAACAGGAGTTGCAGTAGAAGTTTGGCCTCCATTGTATTGGCCAAGATTAAAAGTTGTTGGGGGGGTTTGACCAGGTAATAGTGGAATTCCCTGTTGCAATTTCAACAAATATTGACCATATTCCGCTGTATTTAACAAGTCATACTTTTTAGTAAGTGATTGTACGCCATAATATGAATCATAATTTACCTTTGCTTTTCCTTTACCTTTTTTTGTAGTAACAATTATTACACCATTGGCAGCAGCAGCTCCATAAGCGGCAGCAGATGAACCATCTTTTAACACCTGCAGTGATTCAATGTCATTGGGATTTAGATCTGTAATAGAACCAACCCTTGCACCATCAACAACGTACAATGGTTCATTTTGGTTAAAAGTTGTAAAGCCCCTAATTCTGATAGATGCACCAGCACCTGGTACGCCGGATGTACCAACAGTAACACCTGCAGCTTTACCCTGAAGTAAACTTTCTACATTCGAACCTGGATTGGCTACCAGTTCTTTTGCATTTACAACAGTTACAGAACCGGTAATGTCTTTTTTTCGCTGGGTAGAGTATCCAGTTACTACCACCTCATTTAATGAAGAAGTACTTTCTTTTAAAGAAACTTCAATGGTAGACTTACCGGCGATATTTATTTCTTCTGTTCCAAAACCTACAGAAGAAACAACCAATGTGTTTTTACCAGAGGGTACAGAAATAGAGAACTGGCCATTGGCCGCAGTAGTAACTGCAACTTTTGTTCCCTTAACAGTTACCGTTGCCAAATCTAAAGAACTGTTGTCTTTTGAATTGGTAATTTTACCCGTTATCGTTTTTTGTTGGCCATAAACTTGAGAGGAGAAGAATATACAGCAAATTAATGCATATACTCCTAGGAGAATTTTTTTAAACATACAGCAGTTTGTTTCGTTAATAATATTGTAAAATTAATAATTTTTTATGAAATGAAACAAATTTTAGTACTTTTTTTTGTTAGAACAAACGATTGTGTAAAATAAGCGGGTCAACGTTAAAATCAGAAAGAATAAAAGCAATTTTTTTTAAATAAATTTAACAAAAAAGCTTTGAAGTTTAGAGCTTACTTTTCAGCACAACTTTTATCCAATTTTAAATTACCTACTTTTTTAAAATTTTATCAACTATAAGTGCGCCTAATTTGTTACCCTGAATTGCGCCTGCAACAATCCCTGTACGATAATGAATACCTCCATATAAACGACTAATGGATGCCTCCACAGCCGCTTGCTGAAATGAATTAAAATGACGCTGCATACCTATATATCTAAGGTCGCTAGTATCAAGAAAAGCAAAATTATCCCCATACATATTTGCTAACACTGTTGAAGCAGCGGCGGTAATGGTACTATGCCCACTAATGTATTCAGGAAAAGGTGGCGTTTGTAGAAACGATGACCAACTTTTGTCTACCCATTCATTAATGACAGTTATTGGTCTAATCACATTACTCCTATATTTCTCATCCCAACAGGAAATAAACCCATCATATAAAGCGATGGCCGTAATTGCATATCCCTTTGCTATTTGCACCGGATCAGCATTTGCCTGTCGGGCCGCAATAGCTGCAATACCCATCCAGTGGCCACCGGGTGTTATTTTTTTGTTTCCAAACATCATGTGTCCGGAATGTTCAATTACAAATGGATTATCATCCCAATACTTTGCAATATTTTTTTGTTCGTCAGTTAAATTTTTATTAAGGGTGTACACCTCAATTGCATTTTTATAAAATACACTATTGGTATCTTTACTAAATGCTGGAGGTCTTGGTGGTATAAACTGTGCAGCAGAGTCAAGCACCATTGGTTTCATTGTATTCCAGCACCATTCTACACCATCTGAATAATCGGGTGGAGTTGGTCGCCACTTGCCCGGCTCATTAGTGCCAATATGTTTAGGTTTCCCTCGTGATTGTAAATAGCCATCTGTTTTGGCTCTTGCCAAAATTACTTTACCAATTATTTCGCCAAAAGCTACAGAACGTTCGTAGGTTGAGTCGTCCAGATTTTCTTTAAAATTAGTATACACCGACGCTTCATAATTTTTTAAAGAATCAACCGAAAAAACTTTTATGTTTTTTACTACTGTAAAAAAAGCCTCTGTTGCAGCAAGTGTATAGTTGTACTTTTTGCTTTTTTCTGGTTGGGGCATTTTATCAAAACCGTTTAACTTTTCTGTTATGGAAGGCGTTCCTTCTTTGCTATATTTTATTGCTTCGTATGAAGCCAGAGAGGAATACACATAAATTCTACTTGCAACAGGCGGAGTAAAGACATCATAGATGATAATCTGCGTTAGCAGGTCCTGATTTTGATGCAATATTTCAGCATCAGAAAGTGTAGGTAATTTCTTTTGCTGGCAACCGGTAACCAAAAGATAGAGGAAGAAAAAAGAACAGCTTTTTTGTAATACATTTTTCATTTGTAACTTTTGTTTAGGACAAAATTTTAATTGTTGCAGCGTTTTATTTTTAATGATATTTTTTTATACAATAAAGAAAAGAATCTTCTTTCGAATTACTGGCACTTATTACAAATTACAGCGCAATTGAAAAATTACCAAGAACAATATCTGTTTTTCCATGCCCAAATATGTCGGGTATTTCCAAAATTAACCATCTTTCTTATAAAATATCAGGTACATTTTAGGGTAGAAAATCTAAGTTACCTTTAATTTCAAAATACAAAAAACTTTCTTCCGGATGATTTTTGTGCTATGCAAAAATTGGTGTCTAATTCCAGTGGTCAATGCAATCAAAATCCCGAACCATCACTTTAAAAAACCAATCACAGAGGAAAAAACATTGTTGTTTAAAATGATGCTTTCCTATCATTCCTAAAAATATACACGGTATGATAAGGTTAAGTACAATCTGCCAATAATGATTTATTTTGCACCCATGAGTATAAAAAAAATTGGCATTTTAGGTGGTGGGCAATTAGGACGTATGCTATTGCAGGCAGCTGCAAATTACCCTGTTGAGACATTTGTGATGGAGAAGGATGCCCATAGCCCTGCAGCCCATTTGTGTCATCATTTTACAAAAGGCGATATTACCAATTTTGATGACGTATATAATTTTGGAAAGCATCTAGATGCTATTACTATTGAAATAGAAAATGTAAATGACGAAGCATTAGAAAAACTGGAATTAGAAGGTATTAAAATTTATCCAACGCCAGCAGCTCTAAAAATTATTAAAAATAAAATTTTACAGAAACAGTTTTATAAGGAAAACGAAATCCCAAGTAGTGCGTTTTTAATTACCCAAAATTTAGCTGAACTTAATAACCTGCAACATTTTTTACCGGCAGTACATAAACTTGCAATGGGTGGATATGATGGTCGTGGTGTACAGATTTTAAAAACAAAAGAGGATTTAGCAAAAGGATTTGATGCCCCTTCCATATTGGAAAAAATGGTTGTTATTAAAAAAGAGATTGCTGTAATCATAGCAGTAAGTTCAGCAGGTGAACATGCTATGTATCCAGCTGTTGATATGGTTTTTGATCAGCGGCTAAATTTATTGGAATACCAGTTAAGCCCCGCAGCAATACCGGAAAAGGTGTTATGGAAAATTGAGGCCATCGCTACCAAACTGGTTAAAAATTTAAATAGTCCGGGTATTTTTGCGGTAGAGTTTTTTGTTGATAAAGATGACAATGTATTTGTAAATGAAACAGCCCCCCGTGTACACAATAGTGGTCATCATACAATTGAAGGAAATTACTCATCGCAATTTGATATGTTATGGCGGGTTATGTTAGGTTATCCATTAGGTTGTACAGAAGCTATTTTACCAGCTGCAATTGTAAACCTTTTAGGAGCAGAAGGATTTACCGGCAAAGCCTGTTATGAAGGCTTACAGGAAATAATGAAACTGGAAAATGTATTCATTCATATCTACGGAAAAAAAGAAACTAAACCCGGACGAAAAATGGGCCACATAACAATTTTAAGCAACGAAAAGCAGGAACTTATTCATCAGGCAAACAGGATAAAAAATACCTTGAAGGTTGTGGCCTACACCCCATAAAAAAGTAGTATTTAAAGTGAAATTTTGGAAAAAATTATTGATAGGGAATTATAATTCAAGCTGATTGGCGAGTCTTTTTAATTCTATCTCGGCAGACTTAGCTGCATAATTTAAATTTACTAATCTGTATCCAGAGGCTTCAAAACTTTGCTGGGCATTTTTTACATCTACAATAGTAGCCTGTTTAAATTTAAATCGCTGCAAAGCCAATTCTAATAACTGGTTAGATAAAGTATAATTTTTCTGCTCTGTTACTAATTGTTTTATGGTAGCTGTGTAAGACTGGTATGTCTTAACTACCTGTGCATTGTAATCTCGTACTAATAACTGTTTATTTAACTCTGCATTTCTAACATTTATTTCAGCTACCTTTTGTTGTCGTTTTGATATGGACCCATTATAAATTGGGATACCTATACTTACACCAACTGATGGTCCATAATTTTGGTTTAATAATAATTGGCCTGCAGCAGCTTTATTACGGTTGAAGTTATAGCCAGTACTGGCTCTGATGGAAGGATACCTTAATGCCGCTGTTTCTTTTACCAAAAATTCATTAATTTCTATTTGACTCTGCGCAGCAGTGATATCTGCATTTTTATGTAAGTTATTTAATACAGCTTCAAGATTAATTGTTCTGTCTACAATAATTGTATCCTGTATACTGATAGCAGAATCGGGATTTAAATATAGCTGCCGAAGCAATTCTGTTTTTGCCTGGTCAATAATTAAATGCTGAGATATTTTTGATTGTAACAATGCATTCAAATCAATTTGTGCCTGAAAAAGATCTGCATTATTGGCAAGACCAACAGATTCCCTGGTTTTAATAATTTCAAGTTGTTGTTTGGATGCTTCAATAGATTTTTCAATCGTCTTCAAGTAACTCTGTTGACGAACAACATCGTAATAACCCACCACAACACCAGCCATTACATTCTGAATTTGCGAATTCAAAAGTTGTTCACTTTGGTTGACCAAAGTTGCCAATCTGCTTTTAGTTGTAACTACCCTATTGCCATTGTACAATAGTATGTTACCTGTAACACCTAATGAAAAATTATTTGCAGCGGCAGCATCTCTCAAAATGTTAGCCCCGGTATTAAATTTTTGATTGATACTTGATATCTGTTCATTATCTGTTATTGAAGTTGTAACAATTGGCAAGCCCCCTGCAACGCCGTAATTATTTAACAAAGTATTTGTCTCTACAAAATTTTTGCTCAGCTGTACCTCTAAACTATTTTTAAGTGCAATATTAATAGCATCGGATAAACGTAAAATATTTTGTGCCGAAACATTCATGCAAAACAAAAGAAGAAGTAAAATAATATGTTGAACTGCTGGTTTCATCTGCTGTAATTTATCCATTTAACTATATTGGTCTGTCCGTATTTTCAGTATCATCTACCTGTATTGTTTTTTCAGGATTTTTTTCTTCTACCTTGTGTTTACCTGATAAATAAGTGTAGATGGCTGGGATTATAAATAGCGTTAAAATCAAAGAAAATAAAATTCCTCCCACAACTACAATACCCAATGGCACCCTGCTGGTAGAAGAAGCACCCAACCCCAGTGCAATGGGTAAGGCACCTAATGAGGTAGCAAGACTAGTCATTAAAATTGGTCTTAACCGTTGCTGAGATGCGTGCAATATCGCATCCATTTTATCTGCACCTTCTTCTCTTTTTTTGTTGGCAAATTCTACTATTAAAATTCCGTTTTTTGTTACCAGGCCTATCAGCATGATCATTCCAATTTCAGAAAATATATTCAGCGTTTGCCCAAATATAAACAAGCTTAACAATGCGCCTGCCAGTGCCAATGGCACAGTAATCATTATAATTAATGGATCTACAAAACTTTCAAACTGTGCAGCTAAAATGAGGTAAATCAACATCAATGCCAATGCAAAAGCAAAAGCAATGTTAGAGGAGCTTTCAGCGTAATCCCTTGAAGGACCGGTTAAAGAAGTTTGATAACTTTCATCCAATAACTTTTTTGCTATAACATCCATAGCTTTTACACCATCGCCGACTGTTTTTCCATCTGCCAATGATGCAGAAATTGTAGCTGCCTTATATCGGTTAAAATGAAATAAGGTAGCAGGACTACTGCTTTCTTCTAGTTTTATTACCGCACTAACAGGTATTTGCTGCCCTTTATTATTACGAACATATAGTTTGGAAATGTCATCTGGCCGGCTTCGGTCACTTCTATCTACCTGTGCAATTACAGAATATTGAAACCCATTCATTATAAAATATGCCAATCTGCCGCCACTAAATGCTGCCTGCAATGCACCAATTACATCTTGCGAGGATAACCCAAGATCTTTAATTCTCATCCTATCAAGTGTAAGTTGTACTTCGGGTTTATTAAATTTCAGGTTCACATCTACATTAGCAAATGTTTTATCTTTTCTTGCCTCTTCCAGAAACTTTGGTATTACTTCTCTTAATTTGTTAAGATTCTGGTTTTGCAATACAAACTGAACCGGTAATCCTCCCCTTGAGCCAGCACCCACAGCAATAGTTTGTTCCTGCACAGCAAATATTCTGGCATCATTAAAACGGACTAATTTTTTCTGCAAATCGCTGGCTATTTCTGCCTGGCTTCTGCTTCGCAGGTGTGGCTCTACCAATGCCAATCTAGGTTGGCTGCTGTTGATGGCGCCTGCTGGTGTTCTTGCAAAAACAAAATCTCTTTCCGGCACAGAGTCGTATAAATAATTGGTTATATTATCTGCAATTTGTTGCATGCCCCCAAAACTTGTACCCTCGGCTGCGCTAACAGTAAAACGAATACTATTTCTATCTTCAAGCGGCGCTATTTCGCTTTGTAAACTGGTAATTACCACACCTATAATTACACAACAAATTGCTACTACTACCCA
This sequence comes from Ferruginibacter sp., assembly GCA_025352695.1. Classification (GTDB taxonomy): domain Bacteria; phylum Bacteroidota; class Bacteroidia; order Chitinophagales; family Chitinophagaceae; genus Ferruginibacter. Next base: position 11,423 of record JANXSK010000008.1, read on the forward strand.
TGCCATCCACCTCACTTTTAAAAATGCTTTTAATAACCGTTCGTAGCCATTTTCCATCCCGGTAAAAAATGGTTCTGTCTTTCTATAAAATTTACCATGACCTGCAGTTTTTCTACTAAGCACCACATTTAAAACCGGGGTAATTGTTAAGGATACCAAAGCAGAAATTAATACGGCTGCGGCAAGTGTTACCCCAAACTCTCTAAACAATCTGCCTACAAAACCTTCTAAAAATATAACCGGTAAAAACACCACCGCTAATGTGATAGAAGTTGAAATTACTGCAAAGAATATTTCTTTACTTCCCTCAATGGCTGCCTGTCTGATAGGCATCCCTTTTTCAAATTTGCTGAAAATATTTTCTGTTACAACAATACCATCATCTACAACAAGTCCCGTTGCCAATACGATTGCGAGCAGTGTTAAGATGTTAATAGAGAACCCTGAAAAATACATAATGAAAAATGTAGCTACCAAAGAAATTGGTATATCTATCAGCGGACGTATCGCAATCAGCCAATCTCTAAAAAAGAAAAATATTACCAGTACTACAAGGGTAAAGGAGATAATCAGTGTTTCTTCTACTTCTTTAAGCGACTTACGGATATTGGTTGTGTTATCAAGTAACACATTCATTTCAATATCTGATTTATTGGTTTTTTTTATCGCTGCAAGCTTTTTATTAAAATCATTGGCAATCTGAATATTGTTGGCGCCGGGTTGCGGTATAATTACAATACCCACTGCATTAACGCCGTTGTACTTCCAACTTTGCTCCAATGTTTCGGGGCCAATTTCCACCCTTGCAACATCGCTTAGCCTAACAATTCCACTACTATCTTCCCTGATAATGAGGTTCTGAAAATCCTTTTCACTTGTTAACCTTCCCAGTGTTTTAATGGTTAGTTCGGTACCGGTACCATAAATTTTTCCTGGGGGAAGATCAATATTTTCATTGGTTAAGGAGGTTCTGATATCAGAAAAGGAAACGCTTTGCGCATTCATTTTATCAGGATTCAACCAAATGCGCATTGCATACCTTTTTTGCCCGAATATATTTACAGCACTTACCTGATTGATAGTTTGAAACTGCTGTTGTAATACATTTTCTGCATAATCACTTAGCTCTAGTAAACCTTTTGTTTTACTTTGTACAGCAAGAATTAAAATAAAATCACTGTTAGCATCCGATTTGGTAACCACCGGTGGTGCATCAATATCCTGAGGTAAACTTCGGCTGGCCTGGCCTACTTTATCCCTTACATCGCTAGCTGCAGCTTCTAGGTTAACGCCCAGTTCAAACTCTACTGTTATGTTACTGAAGCCTAAAGTACTGGAAGAAGTGATTGTTTTAATGCCGGGTATTCCATTAATCTGTTTTTCCAAAGGTTCGGTAACCTGGCTTTCCATAATATCAGGGTTTGCACCTGTATAGGAAGTACTCACATTAATAGTTGCAGGATCAATGGCAGGGTAGTCTCTTATTGCCAAAAAGGTATAGCCGACGATACCAAACAAGATGATCATCAAATTTAATACGGTGGCAAAAACGGGCCGCTTTATAGAAAATTCAGAAATATTCATGCAATAAAACAGTGTCTAAAATTTATCAAAATCACCAGCATTTAATTGAAATTATATAATTAAACAGGATTAGTTACAACATAGTTTTAAACAATACCTTTTACTTAACTGCGCCGGAGTTTGCTATATCCTGTAATTTTTTTACACTTCTCACCTGTAGCATACTCTTGGGTCTGGCAAATAAAACGCCTGTTACTACAACCGAATCGCCCACATTTATACCCTCTAACACCTCAACGGCATTGGCTTCTCTTACACCTGTTTTAATATTTACAAAACTGGCCTGACCATTCTTAACCAAAACAACCTGATTATTTTTATCATCCGGAATAATACAATTAGTGGGTACTTTGATAGATGCCCTATTTTTTCCTGCATCAATATACACTTTTGCAAAACTACCTATGTTGCCAGTTCCACCTTGCAATAGCGCTCTTACTTTCAAATTACGTGTATCAGTATTTGCTCCTGGTTCCGTAGCTATAATAATAGCCTTCTGTTTTTCCTTTTTTACAGCATCCAATTCAACACTAATTACCATTCCATTTTTTACAACACTGCTATACAGCTCAGGTAAAGTAAAATCTATCTTTACCTCGTTGGTTTGCTGCAGACTAGCAATGACAGTAGCAGGTGTTACATATGCTCCCGGACTAACGCCTCTTAATCCAGCTACGCCTGTAAAAGGTGCTTTAATAACAGTTTTATCTATCAATGCATGGGTGTATTCCATGTCGGCTTTTAAAGTATTTACCAAGTTTAGTGCTACATCATAATCTGCCTGATTAATACCATTTACATCCAGTAATTGTTTATACCTATCTAAAGTTTTTTGAGCAAGATCTAACTGAACGCTACTTTTTGAAATTTGGGCTTTTAGGTCTGCATCATTCACACGTGCCACTATTGTTCCCTTTGTAACAGATCTTCCCTCGGGTACTTTCAAATAGGTAAGCCTGCCGCTAACTTCTGGACGTAACTCAACAAATTCGCCTGCTATTACAGTACCGTTGGCTTCAATAATATTACTGATACTTTCTGGTATTGCAATAATTACATCCACAACCGTTGGCGGATTCTCTTTACGTACTGGCTGCTCAGTAGATTTGTTTTTACAATCAGAAAAAATAATCACACACAAATAAAAAAGAGAAAAAAGGGTAATTTGTTTAAGTATAAATTTCATTTGTACTGTAATATTAGTATTATAGACAAATATAAGTGCTTTTGGTAAAGGGTAAAATTACAATGTAGAAACGACCTGTACTGCACCCTAATAATTCATTTGTAATTGAACTTAAATTTTATAACAATCAAACTAAGGTTTAAAAAAGCAATTTTAAAACTATCAATATTGCTTTTTGCAATTTTTACCTTTCTTTGTGTAAAATAAAAAATATGAAACCTCTTGTTGGTATTATAATGGGTAGCGAAAGCGATTTAGAAGTTATGAAAGGTGCTGCAGAAATGTTGCGTCAATTTGATGTAGAACCAGAGTTAACCATCGTATCTGCTCATCGCACACCAGAGCGTTTAAGAGAGTATGCTTCTAAAGCAAAAGAAAGAGGCTTAAAAGTAATAATAGCTGGTGCAGGCGGGGCGGCGCATTTACCGGGTATGGTAGCGGCCAATACCATTTTACCTGTAATTGGCGTACCTGTAAAATCATCTAATTCAATTGATGGATGGGATTCCATTTTATCTATTTTACAAATGCCTTACGGAGTACCGGTAGCAACTGTTGCATTAAACGGAGCTAAAAATGCGGGTATATTGGCAGCGCAAATTTTGGCGCTTCACGATACTTCTATAGCAGGAAAATTAGAAGCTTATAAAGAGTACCAGGATGATATTGTTATGGAAAGTGTGAAGAATGTAAAGTACCTCGGCTTTACAAATGAGTTCGATAAATAAGATTTGTTAAAGTTTTTTTGTGGCATAAGAAACGCTGCAAAACAGGGTGGAAATTTTCAATTATTGCGAATTAATTATTTTTATAAATCCTCAATAAAAAATTTGTAAAATTTTATTGGGGATTTATATTTTAAGAAAGATTTTATTCTAAAATAATTCCAAACTCCTGATTTAATCCTTTAGAATTATTATAAATCATTTCAATAAAATCGTCTCCCCAGCTGGCATAAAAAGGCATCATATTTACAATCCGTTCCTGCAAATTATTATTAGGGAATAATTGTTGCCTTACTTTTTGAAGTTGCCGTTGTTGTGCATCAAATTTTTTCCTTTCGGCACTTAACATTTTCTTTTCCAGCACATTTATTTTATGCAGTGCCTGGGTAAACAGTGCTGCGGTATGTTTTTTTAAGGTTACATCAATACTGCCCGAAATATTTTTTAACTGTTCGTACAAATCAGTTAACTGCTGCTTTTCTTTTTGTAAACTTAATTGCACCAAGCTATCTCTTTGCACTAATTGATTTACCTGTTCCAACGCAGGCTTAAACAATGCTTTATAATTTAATTTTAATTTTTCTACGATGGCCTGCAATTCTTTATTTACAATCATAAAAGAGTTGCGAACTATTAACATTGGATAAGGAACGTTTACAGCTTCAAAAACTTTCTTTAATTCCAGCCAGTAAGCAATTTCGCCACCACCGCCAATAAATACAATACCCGGCAGTATCAACTCCTGCAAAACCGGGCGTAAAATTACATTAGGACTAAAGCGTTCCGGATGATCATTCAGCTCCTGTAATATCTGCGGTAATGTAAATTTTAACTCCGTATTTATTATTATAAATTCATCTCCGAATTGTTCAATTCTTTCTCTTTTATCCTGCAGCAGGTAAAATAAATTTATTTCTCTGCCACTTGCCTGTGCTTTATACACTGCAGGAAATTGCGAAACGGTTTCCTTTACTGCCAAATTAGAAAAACCTTCAGTTATTTCCTTTTTTATTATTGGTATAAATGCGCTTTTGACTAGCACATCATCGGGTAGTAAAATCAATAAACCATATGCTGCAAATAATTGATTTACCAATTTAAAAGTAGCCTGCTCAATGGTTACGCCTTCCTGGTAACATTGTTTCATTAATTCAACTACTTCTTCTCCAAAAGGAAATATGGATAACTGGCCACTGATTGTATCAATCAATTGTGTTAAAACCTTGTCTACTTTCATTCTTCCAACTGCACCCGTTTGTTTGGTTGCCCATTCAAACTTTTCTCCATGTAAAAAGATATGCCCCAACTCGTCAAGGTCTGCATCTTCGCTACCCATGTAATATACTGGTACAAAATTATTTTCCGGCATCTCAATTTGTAATTCTTCTGCCAGCTTTATGACATGTAAAATTTTAAAAATAAAATAGAGATACCCTGTAAATATATTGGGCTGGTGGGCTGTACAAATGGTAAATGTATTGGTACTACTTAATTGTTTAAGGTAATTTTTTTGCTTTTCTTTAAGTTCAATATCCTGATATTGCTTTGTTACAATTTCTATCAATAATTGCCTGTCTGTAGAAAATAATTTGCGTTGTTCAATAGCCGCTTTTATCCCCTCTTTAGATACGGGGTAATTATAAAATGGCAACAGTTTTTCTTCGCCGGAAATGTAGTCAGTAACCATTTTTGAGAAATAGCCTGTTTGCCCGTATGAAATAAACTGTGCTGTTGTATTCATAAAAGAAATAAAATTATTGAGCTAAAAAATTAAAAACTGTTGCAAAAAATAAAAAGTAAGCTAGATAACCAATTATACCAGTATTAAGGTGTGTACTCAACCTCGCCTTCAATATCGTAATCATAAGCTTTAGTAATTTTCACCTGAACAAATTCACCAATGATTAGTTTTTTCTTACTTTCAATAATCACTTCATTGTCCACTTCAACACTATCAAATTCTGTACGTCCAATATAACGACCAGCTTCTTTTTTATCTATCAGTACTTTAAACGTTTTACCAACTTTTTCCTGATTCTTTTCCAGACTTATTTCCTGTTGCACTTCCATAATTTCCTGTGCCCTTTCTTCTTTTTCTTCTGCAGTTATATCTTCCACCATGCTAAATGCACTTGTTCCTTCTTCGTGGCTGTAAGTAAATATTCCCATCCTGTCAAAACGCATTTTTTGCAAGAAGGTTTTTAATTCTTCCACATCGCCCCTAGTTTCTCCGGGAAAACCAGCTATCAAAGTAGTTCGTAAACAGATATCGGGAATGCGATTGCGTATGTCTCCAATCAGGTCTTCCATTTCTTCTCTTGTTATTTGCCGCTTCATTAAACGCAACATGTTGTTACCTGCATGTTGCAAAGGCATATCAAGGTATTTACAAATATTTTCACGATCCTTAATTGCATCAATAATATCAATCGGAAATTTAGAAGGATAAGCATAATGTAACCTGATCCATTCCAATCCCTTTACGTCTGCCAGAGCGTTTAATAATTTGGGCAATTCTCTTTTCTTATAAATATCGAGACCGTAATAGGTTAATTCCTGTGCAATCAACATCACTTCTTTTACACCTCTATCCACTAAACGCTTGGCTTCATCTACCAACGATTCTATTGTTCTGCTAACATGCTGTCCCCGCATTAATGGAATGGCACAAAAAGAGCAGGTGCGGTTGCATCCTTCGCTTATTTTCATGTAAGCGTAATGTTGAGGTGTATAAAGCAGTCTTTCTCCCATAAGGTCGGCCTTATAATCTGCGTTAAATTGTTTTAACATTGCTGGCAATTCCATCGTACCAAAATAGGCATCCACCTCGGGTATCTCTGCCTCCAAATTATTTTTGTAGCGTTCACTCAGGCAACCAGTAACATACACTTTATCAATTTTACCTTTTCTTTTTAACTCTACCTGGTCTAGTATGGTATTGATACTTTCTTCCTTTGCTTTTTCAATAAAACCACAAGTATTAATAATTACGATGTTGTGGTTCTTTTTTACACTTTCATGCACAACGTCAATTTCGTTAGCAATCAACTGACCACTTAATACTTCACTATCCACCATATTTTTACTGCACCCCAGCGTAATGATGTTTACTTTATCTCTATGTAATGATTTTGTTTTCATATTTAAATGTTGGCAAAGGTAAGTTGTTTGAATTATGAACCTATGCCTTTTGAAGGCAATAATTCGATAACAATGGTAACATACTATTCTTACTAGATAATATTTTAATTTAAATATATAATTAGGGCATCTTAATAATATAATCAAAATTTAATATTACTTATTATCTTCGACTGTTAAATAATTCAGTAATGATATTAAAACTATTGCTAGCCGTACTTTTTACCTATTGTACTTTAAGTAATATTTACGCTCAGCATTCTACCATTAATGGCCAAATAAAAAACACTGCAGGTAATTCACTTGGCAAGGCTACAGTTTTATTATATCATTCAACAGATAGTTTATTGGTTAAAACTGCCATTACAGATAGCCAGGGTAACTTTGAATTTAACCAAATTAAAGCAGGCCGGTATTTTTTAAGTTCAACCTATATTGGTTATACAACAATTTTGAGTCCTGCTTTTTCTATAGCTGATAACGAAAAAATTATTACTGCTACTCAGTATCTTACTATGGCAGCGAAAAAAATGCAGGAGGTTGTAATAACTGGTACTTATCAAAAACCAATCATAGAAGTAACTGCTGATAAAACTATTTTTAATGTTGAAAGCAGTATCAACGCTACCGGGAGTAATGCATTTGAACTTTTACAAAAATCGCCCGGTGTAATAACTGATAAAGATGATAATATTAGTTTAAGTGGTAAAAATGGTGTTCGCATTTACATTGATGGCAGACCAACTGAAATGGAAGCTTCGGGGCTGGCAGGGTATTTAAAATCTATTAATTCTGTTGATATAGAATCTATAGAAATGATTAGTAACCCTTCTGCCAGGTATGATGCCTCAGGCAATGCTGGGATTATTAATATCAGGCTTAAAAAAAATAATAAAATTGGTTTTAATGGCACCGTTTCCGCAGGATATAATCAGGGTATTCACCCAAAAAGCAATGGTGCACTCAATTTAAATTACCGAAATAATAAAATTAATATTTTTAGTAACTACAGTAATAGCTGGGGTAATAATGAAAATACTTTTGATCTTTACCGAATTCAAAACGATACCCTTTATGATCAAAAAAGTTTACAAAATATAAAAGGTTGGACGCATAACATAAAAGCAGGTATCGATTATTTTGCAACCAAAAAATCAACTCTGGGATTTATTTTTACTGGAAACTTTACTGACAATACAACATACAGTTCTTCCAGAACGCCCAGCAGTTCAACAAAAACAGGCACATTAGATAAAATACTTTACGCAACTAATACAATACCTGGCATTGTAAAAAATGAAAATATTAATGGCAATTATCATTATGCAGATACAACAGGGCATCAAATTAATATTGATATTGACCATGGAATTTACAAAAGCAGTAAAACCAGTTATCAGCCAAATAGCTATTATTCTGCACCACCAGAAACGTTGTTATACCAAAAAATTTACAGAAATAATACGCCCATTAATATTACCATCAATACACAAAAAATTGATTTTATAAACCCCGTAAAAAAAGGGCAACTTAGTGTGGGTGCAAAAATAAGTAATGTAAAAACAAACAATATCTTTATTCTTTATAATGAAACTAATGGAGTTGATAACCTGGATGTTAATAAAAGTAATACTTTTAAATACAAGGAAAATATTAATTCCGGCTATGTTAATTACTCTACTCCACTAAGTAAAAAAATAAATTTACAGGCCGGTATTAGGTTAGAAAATACACATAGCAATGGTGTATTAACAAGGCTTGACGGAACAAACCGTCCTGATGATACGATTGATCGTAATTATACAGATCTATTTCCGAGTGCAGCATTTACTTATACTGTTAATGAGCGTAATTTATTTGATATTAATTACAGCCGCCGTATTGACAGGCCAAATTATAATGACTTAAATCCTTTTGAAGCAAGAGTAGATGAGCTTACTTATATAAAAGGCAATGCGTTTTTACGCCCACAATATACCAATTCAGTACAGTTAACCCATACCTATAAATCAAGGTATATTTCAACACTTGGCTACAGTTATATAAAAGATTTTAGTTCCTACATAATCGATACCACAGAAAAGACAAGGACCTATATTAGCAAACGAAATTTAGCGAGCCAGTATATTGCGAGTTTAAATTTTTCTGCCACTATCGACATTACAAAATGGTGGGAGTTGTATTCGTCTTTTAATGTTTACAATAGCCGGTATAAAGCAAATTTTGGCCCTGGTAAAGAAGTTGATATCGATATCACTTCCTATAGTTTATATGCGCAGAATTCTTTTAAATTAGTTAAAGAATTTACGGGAGAACTAACAGGTATTTATAACGGGCCCTCTATATCTGCCGGTACTTTTAAAACTAAAGCCCTGGGTTCAATAGACATTGGAATACAGAAAAAAATATTTCACAATAAAAGCACTTTAAAACTTTCTTATACCGATGTGCTGAATACATTAAAATGGAAAGCCGAAAGTATTTATGGAGGTTCCAACATAGTAGCCAACAGTCGTTGGGAAAGCCGGCAATTTAGATTGAATTTTACTTATCGTTTTGGTAGTACTCAAATAAAACAAGATCGTCAACATGCAGCAGGAAGCGAAGAGGAGAAAACCCGTACTATGTCTACCGGTGGCTTTAGTAATTAAAGTTCAATGCCGTTTATTTAGGCGCTTCACGCTCTTTTGAAGTAGCCAAAGATGAGATAAGAAAAGCAAAAAAATCTTTAATTAAACGACGTTGATTTGCAAAAATCTATTCATATTATTTTTATAGATCAGGCAAGGGGAACATTTAAAAAATTTAACAGAAGGGTAATATTAAACCATAGCATTAAACATCAATTTTACAATTCACCAACCTTATAATATTGAGTGGCTTTCACCATACTATTTCTGCAAAAGATTTTGGAAAAAATTTTAATTGGGGCGTTGCTATTGCCGCTGCACAAAATGAAGGTGCAACAAATACCGATGGTAAAGGCATCTCCATTTGGGATACTTTTGCACGCAACGGTAATAAAATAAAGGGAGCAGGTAAACTTACAGTTGCCTGCGATTTTTATCATCGTTATAAAGATGACCTTTTGTTGGTTAAGGCTTTGGGATTTTCTGTTTTTCGTTTCTCTATTTCATGGGCAAGAATTTTACCGGATGGTATGGGTAGGGTTAATAAAGAAGGCATTAATTTTTATCATAAGGTTATTGACGAATGTTACAAATTAGGACTAACGCCCTACGTAACGCTTTACCACTGGGATTTACCTCAGGAACTTGAAAATAAAGGTGGTTGGACCAATTACCTTGTTACCAAATGGTTTAGTCGTTTTGCTACGGTATGTGCAGAAGCTTATGGAGATAAAGTTAAGCACTGGATAATTTTGAATGAACCTTTTGGATTTACAACTTTAGGTTATATGCTTGGCAAACATGCCCCCGGTAAAAAAGGATTAAGTAACTTTTTACCCGCCATTCACCACGCTGCGATGGCACAGGCCGAAGGAGGCAGAATTATACGAAAGCTGGTACCCCAGGCACATATTGGCACTACATTTTCTTGCTCTCAAATAGTTCCGTATTCTGACAAACCCGAAGATTTGGCTGCAGCTAACCGAATTGATATTTTAATGAACCGGTTATTTATTGAACCTGCATTAGGAAAAGGTTATCCGGTTGATGACAGTTTTAATTTTTTAGAGAGATTACAAATGCATAATAAAACATGGAAATTTACAGAGCGCCTGCATTTTGATTTTGATTTTATTGGATTACAATATTATTTCCCTGTTGTTGTAAAACACAATAGTTATATACCCATCATACAAGCATCAGAAGTTAAACCTTCCACAAGAAAAGTACCGTATACAGCCATGGGATGGGAAATTAATGCACACAGTTTTTATCGTACAATTAAAAAAATATGGTTGTATGGTGGGGTAAAAGAAATAATGATTACAGAAAATGGTGCAGCTTTTAAGGATAACCTGAAAGAGGGCGTAATTGATGACAGTGAAAGAATTGATTATTTTAAACAACATTTACAAGCTGTATTAAAAGCAAAAAAAGAAGGCGTAAATATTAAAGGCTATTTTGCCTGGACGCTGATGGATAATTTTGAATGGAGCGAAGGATACCACCCTCGTTTTGGTTTAGTACATGTGGATTTAAAGACCCAGCTACGCACTATTAAAGACTCCGGTTATTGGTGGAGGGATTTTTTACAATAAGATTTGTTTCACCTATTCATAAACAATGATCTTCAAAAGTTGTTACCACTTTGATGTATACAATATTAAAAGATGGAATAAATTATAGCCTTGAGGCATTGGAAAAAGATAGCTGGCTACGTTTATTGAATGGTTCCATAAAGTATAAAGATGCGCTGCATAACCCAGCTGTGGCGAATGTAAATCAACATGGAGTAAACATTCGTACAGTTGTATTGCGAAAGGTTAAGCCTGTTGAAAAACAACTAGCTTTTCATACAGATATCCGTAGCGGAAAATGGAATGACTTACTGCAACAAAATAATATTAGTTGGTTATTTTATGATGCCCAGGCAAGAATTCAAATAAGATTAAGCGGAACAGCCGCTTTACATCAGGACGATGGCATTGCAGAAGAAGCATGGGCGGCAAGCACCATGAGCAACAGAAAAATTTATTTAGGTAAAACAGGGCCTTCTGTAATTTCACTTTTACCTGTAAGTGGCTTGCCTGCAGCATTTGAAACCAATGACCCTACTCAGGAAGAAACTTTACCCGCCAGAAAAAATTTTGGTGTTGTAGTAACAACTGTTACCTGGATGGAATGGTTGTGGCTAAACAGTAAAGGTCACCGAAGAGCACGTTTTAAGTATATTAACGATGGAAGTTTTAGCGCCGATTGGGTGATTCCTTAACTACGTGGCTCAGCCAAAGAAAACGCCAATAAAAGAGTTCGCTATTTGTAACTAAACCTACTCTTCCACTAATTTGATACCCGTTTTTTCAAATGAAATTTTTCTTTCTTTGTATAAATTACCTGTAGTCATTTTGAAAGTTTTTTTGCTCATGCCAAAAAAATCATAAATATCTTCCGGCTTGCTTTTATCGTTATAGGGTAAATAGCCACTGTTTTCTCTTAATAAACGAATCAGTTTTTCTGCCTCATCTTCTACCCTGTTATAGCCGGGTTTTCCTGCTGCCACATCAATGCGAAAGCGATCTTCCTTTTCATTACTTACCGGATATATTTTTTTAATGAACCCTTTAAATTTATCTCCTACCCCAATATTGCGGTAAATTTCGTTAAAGTGTAATACGCCTGTATGTTGATTATTGATGATACATACATAGCCAATATCTGAGCGCCGGTAAACGATCAGGTCAACTACTTCCAGTTCTTTCACCGTTAGTTCTTCATTATTTAAATAAGGTTCCAGCTTTTCAGTAGCGGCTATGCGGCCGGTTTGTTCGTCTAAATAAATTTTTACCAGGTAATCGCCATTCACCCGCATATCAAAAATTTGTTTCGACTTAGGTACAAAAATATCCTTCATCAAACCCATATCTAAAAATGCCCCATGTGGCGTAACCGTTACGGCTCTCAATTTCACTATGTCATCCAATACACCTTTTGGTTCCTGGGTAGTAGCAATAATCCTATCTTCGCCATCATGGTATAAGAATACTTTTAGTTCATCGCCAATAGCAGTAGCTGTTGGTACAAACCTTTTGGGCAGTAAAATACCTTCTGCGCCATCATCGAGGTACACGCCAAAATCCACTGCCCTTATTACTTTCAGGAGATTATATTTACCAACTTCTACCATAGTATCGTATCCCCTAAAAGGGAATGATTTAGATTATTAATTATTTATAAAGACCCTTCTGTTACTCCTCTTTAAGGGTTGGGCGAAAATAACCCTTCAACAAATTGTTGTTTGTCAAAAACTAGCAGGTCTTGTGCTTTTTCTCCTACACCAATAAACTTAACCGGTATTTTAAACTGATGGGCAATGGCAAGTACAACTCCACCTTTTGCAGTACCATCCAATTTGGTAATGGTTAAAGCGGTTACATCAGTTGCTGCTGTAAAATGTTTTGCCTGTTCCAATGCATTTTGTCCTGTACTTCCATCCAGCACCAACATTACTTCGTGCGGTGCTTCGGGAATTACTTTTTGGATTACTCTTTTTATTTTAGTTAGCTCGTCCATCAGGTAGGCTTTATTGTGCAATCTACCCGCTGTATCAATAATAATTACATCAACATTTTTTGCTACGCCACTTATAATTGTATCATAAGCAACAGAAGCCGGATCGCTGCCCATCTCTTTTTTAACAATCGGCACATTTGTGCGTTCGCTCCAAATAGTTAGCTGGTCCACAGCTGCAGCCCTAAAAGTATCTGCTGCACCTAACAATACAGATTTACCTGCTTTTGAAAAATTATAAGCCAGTTTGCCTATAGTAGTTGTTTTACCTACTCCATTTACGCCTACAACCAGTATCACATGTGGTTTATGACCAACGGGTAATTCGTAATTTTCGTAACTCATATCCTGCGGAGCTGCTACCAGTATATTTTGTACTTCCTGTTTCAGGATATTATTTAATTCACTTGTATTAAGGTATTTATCCCTGGCAACCCTGCTTTCTATGCGACTAATTATCTCTACCGTAGTTTCAATACCCACATCTGCACTTACCAACGCATCTTCCAGATTGTCCAGCACCTCTTCATCTACCGTACTTTTTCCAGCAATGGCCTTGGTTATTTTGCTAAAAAAACCTTCCCGGGTTTTTTGTAATCCCTGGTCAAGTGTTTCCTGTTGTTGTTTTTTACCAAAGAATTTGTCAAAAAGTCCCATACCCCGTAACCTCCTATTGGAGGATTTTGTTTGTTGGTTACAATTAATTTATCATTCTATTATTTGCCTTCTGTAGGCGTTGGTTAAAATTAAGAAAGCTGTTCCGATATTAATCAGAACAGCTTGAATATATTAATCCAAATGCTTTTAAATTATTGGCCTAAATGTTCTTTAATCTTGTCTTTGTGAACGATCGACTCTTTAAAAGTATAAGCACCGCTTTTAGCACTACGTACCGCACGTATTACTTTTGTCCAGTTTTTTGCATCTGCTGCGGCCTTGGTATCTTTAATTTTAGAGTTCTTTGAAGCTGCTTTTGCCATGACTATTTAATTTTTATAATTTGATAATGCGCTAATCTACTAATCCTGCAATATGCTTCATTTTGAGGCACGTCGTTTTAATAGTCAAATAAAATTAGCCAATTACTTGATTTCTTTGTGTACGGTTACTTTTTTCAAAATTGGGTTGAATTTTTTCAACTCCAAACGCTCAGGCGTATTTTTTTTGTTCTTTTTTGTGATGTAGCGGCTGGTACCTGGTTTGCCACTGGCTTTGTGCTCAGTACATTCCAAAATAACCTGAACCCTGTTACCTTTCTTTGCCATTGTTATTTAGTTTATTTTACCCGTCCTTTTCAAAAGAGAATGGGTGGGATTTAAATTTTTTCGCCTGCTGCTCTCAATTGCTTTACAACTGAAAACAAACCATTTTTGTTGATCGTTCTGATAGCTTCTGAAGAAACTTTCAATACTACCCACTTATCTTCTTCAGCTAAAAAATAACGCTTGGTTTGCAAATTGGGCAAAAACCTGCGCTTTGTTTTTATGTTTGAATGCGATACTTTATTACCTGTAATAGGTCTCTTACCTGTAACCTGACATACTCTAGCCATTGTACTTATTTTTTGGACGGCGAAGGTAAGGAAGATTTTTTATTTTTAGCGGATGATGGTGGATTTTTTTTAATTGTACTATACAATTATTTTTAAACCCATTCAAAATGCGCCAATTATGCGGCAACTATTCGCCTATTTAAATACCAAAGCCGCCACATTTGCAATATTACGGCTAACAAAATTAGCCCTACCCCAATATAAAAATGCCCGTTGAACAATTTGTTTTCTTTAAAAAATATAAACCCAAGTATTATCCCATAAACCGGTTCCAGGTTATAGGTTAGGTTGGCTGTAAAAGCAGAAATCTTTTTTAAGGCATTTAACTGAAGATCAAAACAAAAAACAGTACAAACCCACGCCAAAACAAATAACCAAACCCAATCCAGTACGGTGGGTAATAAATAACTTGCCGGAAACTTCATTAAATAAAATGGAACCAACAAACTTAATGCTAAAAAACCACCGCTTAATTCGTAAAATGTTAAGGTGGCAGGGGAAAAACGCAACAAAAGTTTTTTATTGAATATCGGAAATAAGGAACTACCTACAGAAGATAAAATTCCAAAAATAATCCCCACCTTATACTGCGGGTGAAAATCAAATATGATATAAATACCAACTATCGCTAATAATCCCAGCAGCACTTCTGATAAATTTATTTTTCTTTTGGAAATAAGGGGATCAAAAAAAGCAGTAAAAAAGCCAGAAGCTGAAAAGCAAACCAGGGCAACAGACACAGTAGCATATTTAATGCTGCCATAAAAAGTTACCCAATGGATGGCGACAATCACTCCTACACTAGCGATAGTTAAAGTATCCTTTATTGAAATACGCTGCAATTGCTTTCTGAAAAACAAAATTAATCCAAGAGAAACTACTGTTATTAAAAGCCGGTACCAAACCAATAACCCTTCATTTAAGCCTATTAGTTTGCCAAGTATGGCAGTAAACCCAGCTAAAAAAACAGCAACGTGTAATTGAACAAGGGCTTTTTTCATGAGGCGACAAAGATAGCGTTTGCCTTTGTGGCATAAGAACAGAAAACACCAGCTACTAAAAACTTAAATCTAATGTAGCAGTAGATTGCTCGGACTATTTTGGTGCTGCGAAAAATAAAATATTTTACAAGTTCAAATTGTACCACAATGGTTTGCTGCAAAAAGGGAGTGACACAACAATGATGACCAAAGCTTGATAGCCCGTACAAAAAATTGATTATGTTAGCTTACTAATAATATTGAGCTGATAAACTTATTATTTACCTTCGCAGCCTCATGACAGAAAAAATATTAATACTTGATTTTGGTTCTCAATACACCCAGTTAATTGCAAGAGCGGTAAGAGAAGCCAACGTTTATTGCGAAATAATTCCTTACAATAAAGCCATTGCATTTGGTCCCGAATTAAAAGGTGTTATCCTTTCGGGGTCGCCCTTTTCGGTAAATGAAGAGAATGCGCCTGTTGTAGATATAAAAATGATTGCCGAGAAAGTACCGGTTTTAGGTGTTTGTTACGGTGCTCAACTAACTGCTAAAATTTTTGGTGGTAAAGTAGAAAAAAGTGATAAGAGAGAATATGGACGTGCAAGACTGGAAACTTTGAAAACAGATATATTATTAAAGAATGTGCTGCCTCAATCGCAGGTTTGGATGAGCCACAGTGATACGATAAAACAATTACCCGAAGGTTTTGAAATATTAGGCACCACAGAAAGTATACCTGTTGCAGCATTTGTACGCACCATTGATGGATGCCCATTATACGGCTTACAATTTCATCCGGAAGTATACCATAGTACCGAAGGCAAAACCATCATCAACAATTTTTTAGTAGCCATTTGTGGTTGCTCTCAAGACTGGACGCCTGCACATTTTATCAGTGATACAGTGGCAGCTTTAAAAGAAAAAATTGGCGACAAAAGGGTAATCATGGCTATGAGTGGTGGCGTAGACAGTACGGTGGCAGCTACATTAATTCACAAAGCCATTGGCAATAATTTGTTTGGCATTTTTGTAGATAATGGTGTGCTGCGTAAAAATGAATTTGAAGAAGTACTTACTATGTACGATCAATTAGGATTGAATGTAAAAGGAGTTGATGCAAAAGAACATTTTTATACCAGATTGGCAGGCAAAACCGATCCGGAAGAAAAAAGAAAAATAATTGGCGGTGGTTTTATTGAAATATTTGATCAGGAAGCCAAGCGCATTGAAAATATTGATTTTTTAGGGCAGGGTACCATTTATCCTGATGTTATAGAATCGGCTTCGGTACATGGGCCTTCAGTTACTATTAAATCTCACCACAATGTTGGTGGCTTGCCAGCTACCATGAAATTATCGCTGGTAGAACCTTTACGATCGCTGTTTAAAGATGAAGTAAGAAAAGTAGGGGTTGAATTAGGACTTCCGCATGATATGCTTTTTCGCCACCCATTTCCGGGCCCGGGTTTAGGCATCCGAATTTTAGGAGATGTTACAGAAGAAAAGGTACGGTTATTGCAAGATGCAGATGCTATTTATACCAATGGATTAAAAAAAGCCAACTTGTATGGTAGCGTTTGGCAGGCAGGAACTATTTTATTGCCTGTAAAAAGTGTAGGAGTAATGGGCGATGAAAGAACCTACGAATTTACAATTGCTTTAAGAGCGGTAACTTCTGTAGATGGTATGACGGCAGATTGGGCGCATTTACCTTACGAGTTTTTAGCTGATATCTCCAATGAGATCATCAATAATGTAAAAGGTATCAACAGAGTGGTGTATGATATAAGTAGCAAACCTCCTGCAACTATTGAATGGGAATAAATTCTTTAATGTTTGATGGCTGATTTTTTAACCGCTGAAAAGTCAGCAAGAATTGAAGGCACTAACAATTTAAAACACATCAGACATCCTACACCAGACATTAAATGATTTCGTTAAAGTTAAAATTATGAGTAAGTTAATTAGAAGCGGTGGTTTGTTACTGGCAATTATATTTATCCTTTTCAACTGTTGTTTTAATTTGTCTGCAACTGCGCAAAAAGATTCTGTAACTGTTTTTAAAACATATAGAGTGGGGATTTTTGCTCCGATGTATTTAGATTCAATCTTCACCAATACGGGCACCATTCGCTTTACAGATGCCATTCCTAAATTTATGACTCCTGGTCTTGAATTTGTACATGGGGCAGAGATTGCTTTAGATTCTATGAAAGCAGGAAAAGTAAATGTGGAAGCTTTTATTTATGATACCAAATCGTATACCGCATCCATACCTCAACTAATTAAAGATAAAAAATTAGATAAGCTGGATATTATTATTGGATCAGTTAAAGACCTGGAATTTAAACAACTGGCAGATTTTGCATTGTATAAAAATATCCCTTTCATCTCAGCCACTTATCCCAATGATGGTGGCGTTAAAGCCAATCCTTTTTTAGTTGTTGTTAACTCCACGCTAAAAGCCCATTGCGAAGCAATTTTTAGCTACCTGATTCAAAATCATGGAACAGATAAAATTTTTCTTTGCAGACAAAAAGGAGTGCAGGAAGATAAAGTAGCAGCCTATTTTAAAATGATCAACGGACAGGAAGGCAAACCTTTACTCGATATTCAAACATTAAATTTCGATAGCATTGTTTCGCCCGGCTTACTAAAGAACAGGTTAGATAGCAACAGGCAAACCGTAATCATTGGCGGATCGTTGGAGGAGACTTTTGCTACAAATATTACTGCCGCCTGTTATGAATTGTACGAATCGTACCCCATCATTTTATTAGGTATGCCCAACTGGGATAGTTTTAAAGCGCTGATGAAAAAAGATGTGTATGAAGACTTTCCCGTGTATGTTACAACGCCTTATTTTAATAGCAAGTTGGATATCTACAGCAAAATGGTAACTGCAGCTTACACCAAAAAATATAAAGGTAAAACCACTGATATGGTTTTTAAAGGATTTGAAAGTACTTACTTGTTTACTAAACTGGTTACAAAATATGCCGGTGATGTAATGAACCACCTGAATGATAAAGGATTTAAAGTTTTTTCTGATTATAATTTTAGACCGGTGATGCTAAAAAAAGACGCAGTGTTTCCTGATTATTTTGAAAATAAGCACCTGTATTTTATCAGGCTAATGAATGGAACGATTACTAAAGGCTGGTAATTTTCCCCATCCGTTAATAAATTAAAAGTCTGTACATACAGGCTTTTTTTTGTGTCATTTAAATTATGCTGACAAAACATTCAGGTACTTTATTTGTAATAATAAATGTATCATTTTATTATAGTTATGTCGAACAAAAAATTAAATCTGCCTACCAAAATTTGTATCGTTTGCAACCTTCCATTTACCTGGCGAAAAAAGTGGCAGAAAAATTGGGATGATGTAAAGTATTGCAGCCAAAGATGCAGAAATAACAAAGTGGGTAACGGCACGCTCAATAAACTTTAGTACACCAAATAAATTTTATTATTTAATAAAACACCATCAATCTTAAACTGTATTAAATGCCATTAATAGAATTTTCCGATAAAGGTCTTTATTGCAGGAAGGGTAACTTTTATATTGATCCCTGGATGCCGGTAGATAAGGCTATAATTACCCATGCACACAGTGACCATGCCCGCAGGGGGAGCAAATACTATTTATGCCATCATTTTACCAAGCCATTATTACAATTACGGTTAGGTGATAATGTGTATGAAAGTGTAGATTGGAATGAACCCGTATTTATGAATGGCGTAATCGTATCGCTGCACCCAGCGGGCCATATTATTGGTTCAGCACAAATAAGGGTAGAATATAAAGGTGAAGTATGGGTAGCTAGTGGCGATTACAAAACAGAAAACGATGGTATAAGCGGTGCTTTTGAACCGGTAAGCTGCAACACTTTTATTACCGAATCTACCTTTGGTTTACCCATTTACAAATGGAAAAAACAAGCCGCTATTTTTGAAGATATAAAAAATTGGGTAGCACAAAATAAAGAAAATAAAAAAACAAGTGTATTGGTTGCATATAGTTTAGGCAAAGCGCAAAGGGTATTGCAGCCATTATCAGAAATGGGGTTGCCTTTATTTGTTCATGGAGCTGTATGGAATGTGCACCAAACACTTATAAATAGTGGATGGCAATTACCTGGTGTGCAAAGAGTACTGCCAGATACGCCAAAAAACGACCTTGTTGGCAACATTGTAATAGCTCCGCCCAGTGCTGAGGGTACCCCTTGGATGAAAAAATTTTATCCTTACAGCATAGGCGTTTGCAGTGGCTGGATGCAGGTAAGAGGCAATGCCAGAAGGCGCAATACAGATGCAGGTTTTGCATTAAGCGATCATGCAGACTGGGAAGGTTTATTACAAGCTGTAAAAGCTACCGCTGCACAAAAAGTACTTGCTACACATGGCTTTCAAGCTGCTTTTAGCCGTTACCTAAATGAACAGGGCATAGAAGCCGGCGAACTAAAAACAGCCTATGGCGGGGAGGAGGAGATTAATGGTGTTGATGGTTGATGGTTGATGGTTCGTGGTTCATGGTTGATCGTTCATTGTTCATGGTTCGTGGTTAATGGTTCGTGGTTGATGGTTAAAAATAGAAGGCTATTAAAATTATAAAAACAAAAACGTTTGAAGGAGTAAACAGCAAAAAAATCTGCTAACAATAACTCTCTCCCGCACGGGGATGAGGGCAAACGTCTTAAAGACTTAACGGCAAAAACTAAAACAGCTTAAAGACTTAACGGCAAAAAACGGCAGCACAAAATGAAACAATTCGCAACATTGGTAAACATCCTTGCCACCAGCACAAAAACAACTGACAAGCTGCAGGCTTTACAGCACTATTTTGCGGTAGCAGCAGATAAAGATAAAGTCTGGGTTATTGCAATTTTTAGCGGTCGACGCCCAAAGCGTATCATCAACTCCACCATCTTGCAAAAATGGTGTATAGAAACCATTGGCATTACACAGTGGTTATTTGATGAATGTTATCATACGGTGGGTGACCTTGCCGAAACAATTTCCCTACTGTTGCCAGAGCCTGAAATACCAAACAAGGATACTTCGGAACATTCCTTATCGTACTACCTCGAAACATTTATCCGCATAGAAAAAGAAGCTGAGTCCGTAAAAAAACAATTCATTACCGACACCTGGCAACAAATGGATCGCAGGGAAATATTTGTGTTTAATAAATTGATCACCGGTGGTTTCAGAATTGGGGTTTCACAAAAAATGATGGTAAATGCACTTGCAAAAACCGTCAGTATTTCACCCTCCATTATTGCCCACCGCATAAGTGGCCATTGGGATGCAGCCACTACTTTATTTGATAACCTGTTAAGTGAAAATGTTGCCGCTGCAGATTTTTCAAAGCCCTACCCTTTTTATTTATCGTATGCAGTGGAAGAAGATTTAAAAAGCCTGGCAGAAGAAAACCAGTGGCAGGCAGAGTGGAAATGGGATGGTATTCGGGGGCAGCTTATAAAACGTAACAATGATTTTTTTGTTTGGAGCCGTGGCGAAGAATTGCTGACAGAAAAATTTCCTGAATACAATGATTTTAAAAATCTGCTACCCGAAGGCACTGTAATTGACGGAGAAATTATCAGCCTTGCGGCACCCGTTGAAGAAGGTGTTTTTAAACCACTGCCGTTTGCAGCTTTGCAAACAAGAATCGGCAGAAAACACCTCACTAAAAAACAGTTAACCGAAGCGCCGGTTGGTTTTATTGCGTACGATTTACTCGAATATATGGGCGAAGATATCCGGTATAAATCAATGACAGAAAGAAGGAATTTATTGGAGCAAATTATTGCACAAACCAATCACCCGGTCCTTCATATTTCGCCAGTGATACAATTTGAAAGCTGGGAAAAGTTGAGAAATATTCGTACCACATCACGGGATACTGGCAGCGAAGGCATCATGTTAAAAAGAAAAAATTCCCCTTATCAGGTAGGCCGTAAAAGGGGCGACTGGTGGAAATGGAAAATTGATCCATTAACTATTGACGCCGTAATGATATATGCGCAAAAAGGCCATGGCCGCAGAAGTAACCTGTATACAGATTATACCTTTGCCGTAAAAGACGGTGATAAATTAGTGAGCTTTACAAAGGCTTACAGTGGGTTAACAGATAAAGAATTTGCTCAGGTAGATGCTTTTGTAAAACGAAATTCCATTGAAAAATTTGGTCCTGTACGTACCGTAAAACCGGAGCTTGTTTTTGAGATTGCCTTCGAAGGTATAGCCGCCAGCAAGCGGCATAAGAGTGGCGTTGCTTTAAGGTTTCCCAGAATGAATCGGTGGCGACAGGATAAAAAACCAACTGATATTAATACGCTCGATGACCTGAAAGAAATGCTGAAAAATTACGCCCCTACGCCCTGAAGGGAAACAAAGACATTAAGCAGCTAAAGGGTAACGAAGAAAAATTAATTTTAAATTTCAATTAGTAAAACCGTATTATTATTAGAAGGCTTCTGCACAATAAAAAACAATCCGATAGTTATCGGATGAAAAAATGGCAGAACAACTATTTAATAAATCGGTAAAAACACCGCTCCTTTAAAAAGATCAAATCCTTTTCCCTTCTGCCTGGGTAGAAGGTGATCACTTTAGCGGACGGAAGAGGAGAAATGAAGCGTATAAAAATTTGAAAACAACTAATACATGACCAAACACTATACAAATCAGCAGCCTCACCTCCAGCCCTACTCTTAGGAGTAGGGCTGGAGGTGAGGTCATAAAAATGTTAAACACAACAGCAGCATACATCAATAATACCGTAAATTTAAATATGAAAAAGTTGGGTGCTTTAGTTGCAATAGGAGTTATCTGCATGGCCTTTATAACCATTAGCGATAAATTTAAAGAAGGCGAAAATCCGGAGTTCATCAACCCGAGTAAACAACGCACCGGCGATGTAGCAAAAGGCTATAGTTATTTAACTACCGGCGATTATTTAAAAAGTGGTATCCCCTATAGTTTGTTTTTTATGGGTACGGCAAAAGACACCAATAATTTTTTAAACAGAACCGGCAACAATAAAAATCTATCGCATGATTTTACAGCTGTTAAAGCCCCCAATGGTGAGTTGATTGTTGCACCAAATTGCCTGCAATGCCATGCACAGGTTTTTGATGGAAAATTAATTGTTGGCCTTGGTAACTCCTTAACCGATTACACTATCAACAGGCAAGGTTCGGTATTGTTTGCAGAAAAATTTTTAAAAAATCTTACTGGTGAAAATGCAAAAAAATATGAAGCTGCCAAAAATTTCATCACTGCCATCAAAGCCATTGCGCCAATGCTAATTACTACCACAAAAGGTGTTAACCTAGCCGACGCATTGGCTGCATTACTCGTATCGCACAGAAACCCCAAAACGTTGGAGTGGAGCGATAAAAATTTATTGGATTTGCCAACAGAAATTATCCCTACCGATGTGCCAGCCTGGTGGTTACTAAAAAAGAAAAATGCCATGTTTTACAACGGTTTTGGCCGGGGCGATTTTGGTAGATTTTTAATGGCTTCTAATTTACTAACGGTTACGGACACCACTGAAGCTAAAGAGGTAGACAGTCATTTTAATGACGTGCTGGCTTACATTAATTCTATACAGCCACCAAAATTTCCTAAAACAATTGATGCAACGATGGCTGCGGAAGGCAAAACAGTTTTTATGGCTACCTGCAAAAAATGTCATGGAACTTACGGAGACGATGGCAAATATCCCAACCTGCTAATTCCAGAAAATATCATCAAAACAGATTCGGCTTTGTACACCAGCAATTACAGCAATCCGCAGTTTGTAAACTGGTTTAATAATAGTTGGTTTACTACCGGCGATCATCCCGCAAGACTGGTACCTTATCGGGGTTATATTGCACCACCACTCGATGGTATCTGGGTAACAGCGCCATACCTGCACAATGGCTCCGTGCCCAATTTAGAAGCCGTTTTAAACAGTAAAAAACGTCCTAAATACTGGCAACGAAATTTTACCACCTCAAGTTACAATTACGAAATTCCGGGTTACAATTACGACACAAAAGATGCGCCCGGTAACAACGAAGTGTACAACACTACACAGAAAGGATTCAGCAACGAAGGCCATTACTTCGGCGATAAATTATCTGACGCAGAGCGGCGTTCGGTGATTGAATATTTAAAGACCTTGTAACATAATTTTTTACCAGCCAACAGCCCTGATATAGCTTCACAGGCGTCGCACGTTTAAACAATTGTATTTCAATTTGGCTATTACCACAACGTAGTGAGGGCAAAATAATTTGCAGCAATTTTCAGTAACCAATCTTTAATTTATAAAACTTACCCATCGCCGATGTAGGCTTCAAGCCCCGTCGCCGACTCGGCAGTAGTTTTTCCTGCATAAATAAAACAATAACTTTCTGATACAAATAATTGCAGAAGATAAATCTTCCATTACCATTATTAATCTTAAAAGGCTAAAATTTAATGCAGTAAATAATTAATAAGTTTTTGTTACGCCCACCGGTTAACCATTTGTTATCTGCAAAAAAACATTTTTTCATTTCAATACTTGCTAATACCTTTACTCATCAGATGACCTGATGACTATGGATAAATTAGTAAAAAGAAGTGGTGTTTGCGACGAAGTTGTAAGCAAACTGCAACAGCAAATTGCCGCCGGTAAATTTAAAAAGGGAGACAAACTTCCATCAGAACCCGTATTGATGAAACAGTTTGGCGTGGGCCGCAGCAGTATCCGGGAAGCTATCCGCATACTATCAAACCATGGACTGGTAAGGGTTCAGCAGGGATTGGGTACTTTTGTAGAAATGCAAAATGGCACGCCAACGCCCTGGTATAAAAGGTTAGAAAATTCTACTGCAAAAGATTTAAATGAAGTGAGGCAGTTGTTAGAACTAAAGATTGCCGAGAAAGCTGCCCTTAACCGTACCAAAAAAGATATTGATATCCTTACAAAATTATTGAAGAAAAGATTTGATGCCGCACAAAATAACCTTGCAGATGAATGTATTGAAGCTGATATACAATTTCACATCGCCATTGCAGATGCTGCTAAAAATGATATACTGGCAGATCTATATAAAAATATTGCAGCGCAAATAAAAAAATCGTTCCGGCAGGCTTATACCAATACAGAATTGTTTTTTATAAAACATGCTGCTCATGAAAATCTGTTGAAAAGTATTATAGACAAGGACCCTAAAAAAGCATTGAAATGTGTGATGGAAATTACCAGTCCAGCTGCTTAACAACAGTATTAATAATTGGCTGCCAGCTTAACCTATTTAACGAATTTATTTATGCGTATACCGTACCATTTTGGCAATAAATGTTTACTTCTTTTGATTGCAGTTACTGGCAGCTTTTCAGCAATCAACGCACAGCAACAACAACCATTGTTGCTCTCACAGGCTATACAAACCGGATTACAAAATTACCAAAGTATTCAGGCCAAAAAAAATTACCTGCATTCTTCCGCAGAACTGTTAAAAAATACCAGAAGCGAATACCTGCCCAATGTGGTAGCTTCTTTACAACAGGATTTTGGAACTATCAATGGCCAATTTGGTCCTTCATCAGCATATGGAGTTAGTGGCACTACTTCTTCGGGCCCCTCTTACAGCAAACAAAGTTGGTTAGCAGCTTTTGGTGGGGTGTATGTTTTAAATACGAACTGGGAAGTATTTTCTTTTGGCAGGCTACAATCAAGGATAGCATATGCTGCATCGCAGGTAACAAAAGATTCTGCCGATTTGGTACAGGAACAGTTTATACAAAGCATAAAAATTGCCGGTGCCTATCTTAATTTACTGGTAGCAGAAACATTATTAAAAACTGCCAATGCCAATTTACAAAGATCCCAATATGTGCAAACAGTAGTAATTGCCCGAACAAAAAATGGGTTAAATGCAGGGGTTGATTCTTCTATTGCCAATGCAGAGGTTTCCAAAGCCAGGCTATTGATTATTGATGCTACTACTACACAGCAACAATACAACAACCAATTGGCACAATTAATGAATGCTGCTGTTATTAATTACACCACTGATTCTACCTTTTTAAAAACGTTACCAACGATGTATACTACCACACTTACCTTGCAGCTAAACCCACAGGTAAATTTTTACAAAAGCCGCATAGATCAAAGTAACCGGTACGCTGGTTTGCTGGATAAGAGTATATTGCCAGGCATTAACTTATTTGGTATTTTTCAAAGCAGAGGTTCAGGCTTTGATTATAATTATATGCCCTCCAACAACAACTATTCAAAAGATTATTTTACTGGCATCAATCCTACCAGAAGCAATTATGTGGCCGGCGTTTCAATAGCGTGGAACATTATGAGCATTGCCAAAATAAAGCACCAGGTATTGGCACAACAATTTATTTCGAAGGCACTGCAAAATGAATATGATTTGGTAAATATCCAATTAAATGCACAGCTGGTATTTGCCGATCAACGCATAGAAAACAGTTTGCAAAGCTGGCACGAAGCACCCATACAATATAAAGCAGCAACTGATGTTTACCTGCAAAAATCTGTATTGTATAAAAATGGCTTAAGCAATGTGATTGATCTTCAACAGGCATTGTACCTGCTTAACAGGGCCGAAACAGATAAAAGTGTGGCCTTTATTAACGTGTGGCAATCGTTGTTGCAAAAGGCCGCAGCTTCCGGTGATTTTGATTTATTTTTAAAACAGGTGCGGTAGATCGGAGTTGATAGTTAATAGTTGAAAGATAATGGTTGATCGAAAATAATTTAAAGGCGTGTTTAGATGAAGTGGTAAACATAAATATTGCACTATCCAATAGCTATCGGAACACCATTGCTTATTCAACACATCACTGAACATAAATTTAAAGTATGAATCTAATTAGAACCGCATTACGAAAACCCATCACTATCATGGTGTTGGTGGCAGCATTATTTTTCTTTGGTATCAATGCGGTACGCAATATTAAGATTGATATTTTTCCCGATATGAATATGCCGGTAATTTATTTATCCCATCCCTATGGTGGATATACACCCGACCAAATGGAATCTTATTTTGGTAAAGCATATGTAAACCTTATGCTGTACGTATCAGGCGTAAAGAACATCGAAACAAAAAATATTCAGGGACTTACCCTGATGAAACTAACATTTTATCAGGGTACCAATATGGCGCAGGCGGCAGCCGAAGTATCTGCTTTCAGCAATAGGGCCCAGGCCATTTTTCCACCCGGGTCGCAACCCCCTTTTATTCTACGTTTTGATGCCTCTACCCTGCCGGTGGGACAACTAGTTTTGAGCAGCCCAATCCGAACCAACAATGAGTTACTGGACTTTGCCAATGTGTATGTCCGTTCCTCATTCTCTTCTATACCCGGCCTCGTTGCACCGGCTCCATTTGGGGGCAATGTGCGTACTGTAGTTATAAAGATTGATCCTGAATTAATGCGATCACACAACCTTACTGCCGACCAGGTGGTGGAAGCTTTACGGTTAAACAACCAAACTTCTCCGGCTGGCAATGTACGCATTGGAGATAAAAATTATTTAACGCCTGTAAATACTACCATCAAAACAGTAAAAGATTTTGAGGATATTCCTTTGTTTAAAGGAGGTGTTCAAAACCTCTATTTAAAAGATGTGGCAACGGTAGAAGATGGCGCAGATGTTACCACCAGTTATGCACTTATCAACGGCAAGCGTTCTGTTTATCTTGCCATTACAAAATCCGCAGATGCCTCTACCTGGGAAGTAGTGCAAAATCTTAAAAAAGCCATCCCCCGTTTTCAGGCCTTATTACCTGCAGATGTAAGCCTGTCTTACGAATTTGATCAATCCGGCTATGTAATCAATGCTGTTAAAAGCCTCCTTACCGAAGGTGCCATCGGAGCTATATTAACAGGTTTAATGGTACTGCTTTTTTTAGGTGATCCAAGAGGTGCATTGATCGTTATTATGACCATACCTATTTCTATTATTGCCGGCATTTTGTTCCTATCCCTTTTTAACCAAACCATCAATATCATGACACTCAGTGGCCTTTCTTTGGCCATTGGTATTTTGGTGGATGAATCAACGGTTACCATCGAAAATATTCACCAGCACCTTGATATGCACAAGCCCAAGGCGCTGGCTATCTGGGATGCCTGTAAAGAAATTGCATTCCCAAAACTGCTTATCCTGTTTTGTATATTGGCGGTATTTGCCCCCGCCTTTACCATGAAGGGTATACCCGGTGCATTGTTTTTACCACTGGCATTGGCGATTGCTTTTTCTATGATTGTTTCATATTTTATGGCACAAACTTTTGTTCCAGTAATGGCTAACTGGTTGATGAAAGGCCACGAAATAAAACAGCGTGGTTCACAAACAGTCATGAACGACAATGAAGAATTTATTGCCTCGGGTTTAACTGCTGAAACAGAAGATGACACCTGGGACCAAAAGAAAATACTAGCCGAAAAATCTATGGTAGATGACGGTGAAAAACATTCTCTTTTTGAAAAAAGCCGCATTCGATTATTAAGTTTTTTATCCAGGCTTTTTCCATTTTCAGCATGGGTGGTAACAGGATATGTGCTCCTCATTTCCGGCAGCGCCTTTTTATTGCTCAGCAATATTGGCCGGGATGTATTACCTAAAGTAAATGCCAAACAATTTCAGGTAAGATTGCGTGCGCCTGAAGGCACAAGATTGGAAGCTACAGAATTGGAAGTTGTAAAAGCCCTCGCCGTATTGGATACATTGGTTGGTAAAAAAAACATTTCCATCACCTCTGCATTTGTTGGCCAGCACCCGGGATTATTTTCTACCAATCCCATTTATTTATTTATGGCTGGACCGCATGAAGCCGTATTACAGGTACAATTAAAAGAAGATTTTAAAACTAACCTTGAAGAATTACAGGATAAATTCAGGAACAAAATAAAATCGGATATGCCGGATGTTAAATTGTCTTTTGAACCCATCCAGTTAACAGATAAAATATTAAGCCAAGGTTCGCCCACACCAATAGAAGTTAAAATAGCAGGTAAAAATAAAGTACTCAATGAAGCGTATGCCAATAAGCTGATAGAAAAATTAAATCAGATACCTTACCTGCGGGATGTGCAGGTAGGACAAAGCACCAAATACCCTTCTATTAATATTGATATAGACAGGATAAAAGCAGCACAACTTGGCGTAGATGTATCGGATATTTCCCGTTCCCTTACTACCTCAACTTCTTCGAGTCGATACACAGAAAAAAATGTTTGGGTTGACCAAAAAGCGGGTTTAAGTTATGGGGTACAGGTAGAAATAGCAGAAAATAAAATGAAGAGTGTAAACGACATCAATGAAATACCGGTGCTTAAAAACCAGTCCAGACCAGTGATTGGCGATGTGGCTACTATTACCACCGGCACAACGCATGGAGAAAATGATAATGTGGGCGCCATACCACTGCTATCCGTAACGGCCAATTTATACAAAAAAGATTTGGGGCATGCTACGCAAGATGTGGATTCGGCCATCAAATCGATGGGACCATTACCCCGTGGATTAACGATGGAAGCAAGCGGATTAAGCAATGTGCTTATTGATACGTTGAACAGTTTGCAGAGTGGTTTAATTGTAGCCATTGTAGTAATATTTTTAATGCTGGCTGCCAACTTCCAATCATTTAAAGTTTCATTGGTCGTGCTAGCTACAGTACCTGCGGTATTATTAGGATCGTTGATATTGCTGGTACTTACCGGCTCTACTTTAAACCTGCAATCGTACATGGGCATGATTATGTCGGTAGGCGTTTCCATCTCTAATTCGGTATTGCTGATAACCAATGCAGAGCAGTTGCGTAAACACAATGGCAATGCCATTTTATCAGCCAAAGAGGCCGTAGCACTGCGTATGCGCCCGATACTGATGACAAGCGTAGCCATGATTGCAGGCATGATACCCATGGCGGCTGGTATGGGAGAAGGCGGCGACCAGGCATCGCCTTTGGGCCGTGCAGTAATTGGCGGATTGATGGCATCAACCATTGCAACACTGTTTATTTTACCATTGGTTTTTGCCTGGGTGCAGGGCAAAGCCTCCACAAAATCCGTATCACTGGATCCGGAAGACAAAGAAAGTATTCACTACATACCATCATTATATGCAAACAAATAACCTGATTACTATAGCCATCTATTCTTCTATTATTTTAGGGATAACTGGTTTACAAAGTTGTAATTCACCGGAACAAAAAAAGAAGGACGACCAGCAAATAAACATCGTTGTTATTGCGCCAACAATCACCTTTGTATTGCAAAAAGGCCTGCTATCTTCCAACCTTAACATACCGGGCGAACTGAGGTCTTTTCAGCAAGTAGATTTGTATGCTAAGGTAAGCAGTTTTGTAAAAAAAATATATGTAGATGCAGGGTCTCAGGTAAGCCAGGGCCAATTGTTGGCAGTGATGGAAGCCCCAGAAATAAGTTCACAATTATCGGGCTCACAATCAAAGCTTGCATCGTACGAAGCTTTGTACCAGGGTAGCAAAGCTACTTACAACCGCCTGCTGGAAACCAGTAAGACACCTGGCACAATTTCGCCCAATGAACTTGAGTTGGCATTAGCAAAACAACAAAGTGACCTGGCACAATTTAATGCAGCCAAAGCAGCCATCAGGGAATTGACCGACACAAAAAATTACCTCGAAATAAAAGCGCCCTTCAGTGGTATCATCAGTGCCCGTAACGTAAGTGCCGGAGCATATGTGGGGCCTTCCGGAAAAGGCTCAGACATGCCTATGTTTTCTTTGCACCAACAAAATAAGTTACGCCTTACAGCATCTATTCCCGCTGCATATACTGCTTATCTCAATAATAAAAGTGCAATCAGTTTTACAATCAATTCTATGGCAGGAGAAAAGTTTACTGCTAAAATAGCAAGACTTTCCGGCGCACTCGACAACCGCTTGCGTTCCGAAACCATTGAGATGGATGTAGACAACAGCACCAAAAAATTATTACCGGGCATGATAGCAGAAATAAGTATTACCCTGCCTGCGCAGGACAGTAGTTTTGTGGTAGCAAAAACAGCCGTAGTTAGCTCCTCCGAAAAAACATTTGTAATAAAAAAACAAGCCGGCAAAGCGCAATGGGTAACAATAAAAATAGGGCGTGAAGCAAATGGAAAAACAGAAGTATATAGCGACAGTTTGCATTTGGGTGATACGCTGATTACAACTGCCAGTGAAGAGATTCGGAATGGAAGTGTGCTAAAGTAATTTGTAAAGCGATACGTACAACATTTTTTGTATAGTTTTTGGCTTGTTAATAGCCGTTGCTAAAAGCAAGCTTTTAAAAAAATAGAATTGATACCAACAGATAACCTTGATTGAACTTTATTGGCGACGCTCCGTTCAAAATTTGTTTTTCAAATTGGCTTTTACTAAAGTGATATCAAAATACATTTTGTCAAAACGATAGCAAACAGCCATAAATAAAAACCGGCCTGGTACAACATATTATAAATAATACTAACGGGCATTGACGCAATAAACAATACAAAAAGTATATCATTATAATATTGATAATCAATGTAATTTTTTTTGTAACTTTCGTCTTATAACATAAATACAGACGTTGAACCAACATTGCTATCGCAATG
>JANXSK010000085.1 GCA_025352695.1 Ferruginibacter sp.
GGAACCACGTTTGCCTGTGTGCAATGTCATAGCCATCCATACGATCCTTTTAAGCACGATGAATATTATAAGTTCATGGCATTTTTTAATAACTCAAGAGATGAAGATTCCGAAGCCGATTACCCCTTGTTACGGCAATATAGTGATAGTATGCAGCAAGCCTTAACCAATTTAACAAACTGGGTGCAACAAAACAGTACAGCTTCAAAAGCAAAAGAAACCTACACGTTTTTAAAAACCTTAGAACCTACCTACAATAGTCTTACCTGCGATAGTTTTACCAATAGCGAACTTTCGGATACCAAATATTTAGCACTTAGAAACAATGCCATTTGTCGGCTTAAAAATGTTGATCTTACAAACCACACACAATTGATTTTCCGGAGCCAGCCTTATGCTGATGGGGGTATTTGGCAAATACATATTGATGAACCCAACGGATCAGTTATTGCAACTATTCCCTTAAAAAAATCTAATAATGAATGGGCAATTAGTCGGGCTACACTAATACCACAGAGCGGTGTACACCATCTTTATTTTACGTATAAAAATAGCCAGCTTAAAAAGCCGGATGCAACCGGTGTTATTTTTGATTGGTTTTATTTTACCAATGAATTATCCGGGGTAGATAAACCAGGTTATAAAAATGCCCAAAAAAACTTTTGGCAACTACTGAATGCCAATGTAACTACTACACCAGTGATGATGGATAATCCTTCGTTTATGCACCGCACATCCAATGTTTTTGAAAGAGGTAACTGGCTGGTAAAAGGAGCAGTAGTAAATCCGGATGTACCGCAGTCGTTGGGTGGGCTTCCTGCCAATGCACCCAGAAATAGACTGGGATTGGCCGTTTGGTTAACCTCTACCCAAAATCCATTAACAGCCAGAACAATGGTGAATCGGGTGTGGGAACAGTTGTTTGGAACTGGCATTGTTGAAACACTGGAAGATATGGGATCACAGGGTACACCGCCTACTCACCAAGAACTGCTGGATTGGCTGAGCTACAAGTTTATGCATAGCGATAAATGGAGTGTAAAAAAGTTAATCAAAACAATTGTGCTCAGTGCTGCGTATCGCCAGGATTCAAAAATAACTCCGGAACAACAGCAAAATGACCCTACCAATAAATTTTATGCACGCTACCCTCGGGTACGTTTATCGGCCGAACAGGTGAGAGACCAGGCGCTTTGTATTAGTGGAATTATTAGCAATAAGATGTATGGCCCAAGTGTTTTTCCTTATCAGCCAAAAGGCATCTGGCTATCTCCATGGAGTGGCGAAGAGTGGAAACAAAGTAAGGGAGAAGATCAGTATCGCCGGGCATTGTACGTTTACTGGAAACGTTCCGCTGCCTATCCGTCTATGCTTACTTTTGATGGCGTTTCCCGTGAAGTATGTACCGTGCGGCGCATACGAACCAACACACCATTGCAGGCGCTTACATCTTTAAATGATTCTGCCTATATTGACATTGCCAGAAAGTTCGCCTACCGCATGCAGGCAGATGCAGGAAAAGATATTTTACAACAAATAAAAACAGGATTTAGGTTAGCAACGCACCATATAATTGATGAAAAAAGTTTACTGGCATTAACGAATTTATACCACACGGGGTATGCCCAATTTAAAAATCAGGCAGATAAAACCTGCGAAATAATTGGAGGTATCAATGAACATACCAATGCAGAAACCGCAGCATTGATTATTGTGGCAAATGTCATACTGAATTTAGATGAAGTAGTTACAAAAAACTGATGGAGATAGGAGCAGGTGCTACTAAAGTTGTGCAAACGTTTGTTATAGCTAAGTTCAATTTTAAAAAAGTAATAGTTGGTTTTTGTTAAAGAAAATATCTTTACTTTAACAAAAAGCTATATTGTTTTAGTGCTATCTAAAGTACACTGGTTGCAGACTTTACTTTCTTGACCCTAAACTGTTACCAAATATTTTTCTGTGGAAGATTAAATTTATTTAATACAAATAAAATTAATGAAAAAACATTATGTGGGGTATAAAAAATAAAATCATTTTTGCTGTTTTGATATTGGCAGTGTTTGTATCAAGCAGCTGGCTTATAAGCTATAATAAATCCAAAATAGATTTTACCACACAGGTTAAGCCCATCATCAATAAAAATTGTATTACGTGCCATGGTGGTGTAAAACAAAAGGGCGGATTTAGCCTTTTGTTTAGAGAAGAAGCATTGGCTAAAACAAAATCAGGAAAGCAAGCCATCATTCCCGGCGATCCTGAAAACAGTGAAATGATC
>JANXSK010000038.1 GCA_025352695.1 Ferruginibacter sp.
TGAAACAATCATGTGCATCATTTCTTTTTACATCAGTAACAATTATCGAGACCTCATAGCCGCTTCTCTATACGATCGGCTCTTACAGACGCACCTGTTGCATCGTTCACCACCCTGCTCCTTAGAGCAACGCAGCATGCACCCGGTTTGATGGTGAAGGTTGCTCTACTTCTCCCATCGAGAGACCTACTCTCATCACAAAGGCAGCTTCGCTGGACACACACAAAAGTATTGCTACAAGTGGGGCATTGTAAATATCAGCAAAGCAGCAAGCCCTAACGTTGAAGGTTAAACTATAAATTCACATCGTATTCATTTTTTTGAGTTTTGAAATCACATAATGAAAATCTCAACTAATTCTTATTTATGAAAAATATATTGTTATTTCTCTTTCTGCCGTTTACTGTATTTGCACAAAACAATACAGTATTATTTGAGCCATACATGAAGGCACAAGCCGATCTATACCGATTCAATGGCAATGTATTGGTTTCAAAAAATGGAAAAATTATTTATAAGAAATCTTTTGGTTATGCTGATTACAATATGAAGAAAGAACTCGATGATAACAGCGTTTTTGACTGCGGATCTATTACAAAAGAATTTACTGCAATGGGTATACTACTGTTGAAGGATAAGGGTAAGATCAGCTATTCAGATACGCTTCGAAAATTGTTTCCAGAGCTTCCTTTTATAAATGTTACGGTTCAGCAATTACTTACCCATACTTCCGGCATACCCGACGGATTTGAATTAATAGAAAAATATTTTGACCACAGCAAGATAGCTACCAATGATGACCTTATATACTTACTGGAAAGTAAAAAACCAATTCTTTTATTTAAGCCCGGTGAGAACCTAATGTATTCCGGAACGGGGTTCAACCTGTTGGCATCTATTATAGAGAAAATATCCGGGCAGTCTTATAAAACTTATATGGATGAACAGATTTTTAAACCATTAGGTATGATACATACACAGGTTGTGAATGGTTCCCGGTCTGCAAAAAATATTCCCGGCTATGCATATGGATATGTGTATTCAGATAGTTTAAATAAATATTTATTGGCTGACAGTCAACAGTCTGGCTGGACAACCTATTTAGCTGGCATTACTGGCGAGGGTATGATAATTACTACGACAGATGATCTTTTAAAATGGGACCGTGCCCTTAAAAATCATAGCCTGCTTACAGAAACAACACAGCAGGAAATGCTTTCTTTGCATGCTGAAAAAAAATTTCCAGCAGTCTCTTTCGGCTATGGAATAAGGGTAGGAAAAAATGACGTTGGCAATTATGTCTTTCATAACGGATATTATCCCGGCTATACAAGCATGCATCTGCGGTATACTGATGAAAATGTAACGGTGATTGTTTTATCCAACAATGAAGCTCATTCTGAATTTATTGCCGATGGTTCGGCGGCTATAACCTTAAACAAAAAAAATTTGTTGCCCTATGTTCACAAAGAGATGGTACAAGGCAAAGTTTCTGATAAATATGCCGGCAAGAATATGATGCAGCTTACCAGACCACCCTATATGGCATTCTTTCCAATATAATTTGTCAACAGGAATGACACATTATATATTCATTCTGCATACGGAGCCGATATAAGGCTAATGCCAGAGTCTGGTAAGAAGTTTTTTTATACTAATGGTACTGATCAGCAAATAGAATTTGAAACAGACAGCAACGGCAATACTTTGAGAGTATGGCATATTGCATGGGGCATTAGAAAAGGAATAAAGAAAATTGAATGAACTTTAAGCAAAGTACAAATGCACAACACGAACTGTGTAAAAAAGTCGGTACGGGATGCTAATTTCCATATCCTGGGCCGCTTTAACTTTTTTATTATAAATTGAAACAAATGAAACAAATATTCATACATTTCCTCCATTTTTTTGTATAAATTATTCATTTTCCCAGCAACCAATATTATCCAAATCCGCCGCCGTGTAATATCAATGGCATGAACAGAAAGAATCATGTTGATATATTTTGGCGTTGCTACATGGCTCGGTACTGAGTATGACGAATACGGAAGGATCGATTTGCCAAGGATGAACCCGCAATCAATAAATACGGATGAATGGTGCAAAACAGCTAAATCCTGGGGTGTCAATTAAATCATTTTTGTTGCCAAACATATTGGGGGTTTTGCTGGTGGCCTACCACTACTACCGAATATTGCGTTCGAATCATTCCATGCCAAAATGGGAAGGGTGATCTGTTGGGTGATATTTCAAAATCATGTAAAAAAATCGGGGTCAACCTAGGTATCTACATTTATCCAGTGATGTAACTACGGTGCAGGTATTGGCAGTAGTGAAAAAACTGCAGATCCGTTATTACAAGCTACCTATTCAAAAGTTTTCCGGCAGCAACCTACGGAGGTATTAACCAACTATGGGAATATGCTGGAAAAATACTTGCCGTTAACTTTTATAAAAGTATCCGTCTCCCCTTAAAAAAAACTCGTAAAAGCAAACTGTTAATGAGAGGGTGTAGGTATACTTTTGTGTTAACCGAAACTTGTAACAAGACTAAGATAAAAGTATCCACTTTTGATGTCTTATACATTTACTTTTTATGGGGTTATTATTTTTAAAAGCGCATTAGATACTTAAACAGGTTGGCTGCTTCGATAAAAAATCATTTTATTTAAGCAAGTGATAATTTTTAAACTCTTCAAACTTAGCACTGCCATTTTGCTTCCGTGGTTGATATATCTTCCATCACCAGAAATTCATTTTTCCCGTTGTCCGGTATCCCGACCAATCACTTCTACCTTTAGAATACTTCACCAAAATGTGTAAACATCTAAAAGTAACTTACTGTGGCAAAGCTGATGAAATACATTCTGTTGCTGTCCCGAAATTTATATTTACGGGTAATAGTTTAAAGCTCCAAAAATATAGATGGTATTTTTATAATAAGTTTTATAGCTACTACCTTTGAGTTTATTTGTAGTTGTTGACATTTACTGGATAGAAATATTGGTTGTTCAAAACTTGTTAGCCAATTTTGTTGTCTGGCACTAGAATGCCTTCCCACTTAAACTACCCGACAAACTTGCTCCAAGTGCAAGAGCATGTTGATTTGGAAGCGTTTGCCTGCGCCAAACAGGGTTTTTTTCATAGTATAAGATTACCAATCAGAAACACTAAAATTCTAACAGTGGAGATAAAATAAAAAACTAGAATGATTTCATTGTCTTTTGTATTTTTACGAAGCATCGGTAAAATCTCCGGTGATTCCTTTCAATTTTTATTAATCTAAAAAAATATTTTTACTTAAAAAACACAATCATGAAAGCAATTAATTTTTTTGCAACGCTGTGCTTTTTATTAAGCACCTTCCATTTTGCTCAGGCACAAAAACCTGTAAATGACATAGTGAAAGAATGGGAAAGAGCCAAAGCTTACACCAAAGAATATCTTGATACCATGCCTGAACCAGGTTACGCATTAAAGCCTACTCCTGAAATGCGTTCGTTTGCCGAACAAATGCTGCATTTAACGGATGCTAACTATGGTATTATTTCTGCTGTAACAGGCGAAAAAAGTCCGATAGGTATGGGTGAGTCTGAAAAAGTAACCGACAAATCAAAAGCAAATGTTAGCATGCTGGTGATAGCCGGTTATGATTTTGTTATTAACAGTATTAAAAAAATGACACCTGCCCAGTTGAAAGAAAATATAAAATTATTTGGAAGATTTGAGCTGACAAAAGAAGCGGCCATTGCAAAATGTTTTGAACATCAAACACACCATAGAGGACAGACCACTGTTTATATTCGTTTGGCAGGAGCAAAACCGCCGGCAGAGAAATTGTTTTAAACAATTTGTTTGATATTTTATTTACCAGGCGCAGGCTTTATACTGCGCCTGGTTATTGCTATACTTAAAATTAAAAAATAAAATACCCAGGAGTACTCACCTACCAAGTGCCTTAAACGCTCGTCTATTTTTATTGCATTAGCAACAGCCAGACTTACCTGAACAATTTTCTATTGCAGCTAAAGGATGACCGCTTACTATTTCTTCACTTGTTGCTGCTCTTATATTTTTAATGGTTACCTCATAATAAAGTGATTGCCCTGCAAGAGGATGATTGGCATCTGCTGTTAAATAATTTTCATCTTTAGAAACAATAATTGCTGTTCTGCCATCCTGCAATTGAATACGATCATCAACATTGGTAAATCCACTATCCAAATATTCCTTTAAAGGCAATTGATACAATAGCGCTTCATCATACAAGCCAAATCCTACTTCCGGCAAAACCAGTATTTTTTTACTTTCATTTACGCCACATCCATTGAGTGCCTCTTCTACTGCGGCCACTATATTTCCTGCACCTTGTACGTAATCAAATGGAGCAAAACCTTTATTGCTATCAAGGATAATTTCCTGCTCGTTACTAAGCTCATATTCTATAGATACAACGGTATGTTTTGATACAATCATTTTAATTTATTTATAAGATGACCTGATTAGAGATAACCGATTTTTTTTAATTTTATAGAAGTATGCATTGAGTTCTAAAAGCTTTTCCCCTTTTTTGTAAAACCTCATTTTCTTTTACTTGATAAAAAAATAAAGGCTAAGAAATCTTTAAATTCAAAGTCTGATTTTTATTAATTACTATTTGTGTTGTAAGTGTAATTGTTATTTGATGGCCATTTTGTAGATAGGTACAAGTAATATTTTTTGCACCAGCTTGTACCGTCAC
Source organism: Ferruginibacter sp. (assembly GCA_025352695.1). GTDB lineage: Bacteria > Bacteroidota > Bacteroidia > Chitinophagales > Chitinophagaceae > Ferruginibacter. The sequence goes on from JANXSK010000038.1 coordinate 4,742, forward strand.
TTTAGTGGGTTTAATGGTTGTTTCCAAAGAGACCGTTTGTAATTGCAGGCTTCCGTATTTAACATGTAAGTTCGCCTCCATTGCAGTGGTACTTTGTTGCTGTTGATAAGTGCCCCAACCTGCTGCTGCGGTAAAAGGCGCTTTAAAATTTTCAGGTGTTATTTTGGGCGCAAATTTTATATAACCTTTTGGCCCATGATACTCAAACCCACACGCCGTAATAAAGGTGCCATAGCTGGCCATTGCACGGGCATAATGGTCGCTGCACTCTATTTCATTAAAGGGGTTTCTTTTTGCAGCATGGTATCGGTCGTGAATCGTTCTTGTTAATATCAATGCTTCATCAATCATTCCTTCTGCCATCATGTGTGCGGCCACCTGGTGTTCAAAGCCAGTCATACATTCGTGAAAATAGCCTATCTGCCAGCTTATATTTTCGCCATAAGCATTGGCCTCATTTTTTGGATTGGTGTTCATAATTAAACCTCCTTCACCAGGCAAGGCATAAGGCCGCCATTTTACTTTATCTTTCAGGTAAGGGCCAACATCTGGCGTAAAATTATATTTCCATAAACTCTTTAATGCACTCATCGTTTTTTCTTTATCCAATACTCGTCCGATGCCTGCCTGAAAAGCCCAGCTTTGTCCATACACCTGATCGATATGACAAGTATTATAAGAACCTAAATTCTTTCTTCCTTTATCTGCATCCGGCCGGTGAATAAAATATTCTCCGTTAAATAATTTCTCTTCCATATTCTTTTTACCCAATGCAACATAGCTGGTACAAACTTTAGCAAAACCATCATCCTTCATTTCAATAGCCATCAACTCGCCAGCTTTTACAGCAGCAATACACAATCCAACTATCCATGCTATTTCACCATCCCATTGTGCATCCAATGTATTCATCAACGGCGTATCTTCCATGCCATCTGCATTTTTATCCAGCTTAATTAAATAGAGGATGGTTGTCTTTATTTTTTTCCAGTTCTGTTGTAAAAAAGTACTGTCTTCACTCATTTGATGTTCTCTGTAAAACCGTAAAATAGTACCCGCCTGTCCATCTACAGCAGGACTTTTATCTGCCTCACAACGGAACCACATACTGCCATCTTTTTGCAAAGCCAACCCAAGGTCAACCCGTTGTCTTATATCTTTTTCCATGTGCGGAAAAACTCTTGCTGCAGCCTGTGCGTATTGCCACACATGGGTGCAGGTTCCTTCGCAACACCCTACGCCTTCCCACGCATAGTAACGACCGCTTTCCATTCTGTGAGAAGTGGTTGTGGCCAGACAACCGATATTTAAAAATGTTCTTTCTAAAAACCAATAGGGCAATGTAGAATCATAAAATGTTTCCTTCCACAAACGGGTTTCTCCTGCAAGTTTGGCAAAATTTTTCTGTACGTAGGTTATTACTTCGGCCGCATTTTTAAACAAGGTATTATAAAACCTTCCTTCATCTGGTATTGCAACGAGGGTAAGATTGGCAAAGTGCCAGGCAAAAACAAAATCAGCTTTTGCTGTTTGATTGGGCAATATTTTAAGTGAAGAACATACTGCACCAATTAATTTTTTATCAATAGATGATGTTACTTTATTTGCAGGTGATGTAACAAAGAGAGCTTCATTGTCTTCAGGGTTTACAGCCGCTATTGCAAATGAATTCTTATTAAATGCGGCCACACCCAGCGTGCCATAATCTGGTTGTGCCGCTAATTTGTCTGCATCGGTTTTGCTTTCGATAGAACAGTGTACCTCGGCTTTATTATTTTTTATAGATGCGGTATTAATTCTTTCTTCCTCTTTCCCTGCAGTGCGGATAGCGGTTTTATTTTCAAGCCATCCCGTAATCTGCACCTGTACAGCAGCGGCTGAATTATTTTTTATACTAAAAGAATAGATGGTGGCAGGAAGTCCGGAGTTTAATTCATCCAATGCAATAAAGGGAGAAAAAATTTCAGCTACAAGCTGCACCGGTAATTGCTTGTCTATGTAAGTGATCCTTGCCATTGGATAAGTTGCTTCAAATACTATGTCATCCCAATCTGCTGATACCATTCTTTTAATAACGGTATTGCCCTGGTGTGTAATTTTAAATGCAAAGCCCTGGTCAAGCGGCCGGATATCTTTTGCCGGCGATACATAAGCCGAACCATCCTTTGAACGGACTTTCTTCCCCTCATGCAATTCGGTGGGCCAGTCAACTTCCTTAGGATCTACACCGGTTTGATTGTTATTGAACACATCCCATAACCACATTCTTCCATCACCACCTAAATACACAGTGCCTGCATTAATGCCGCCTACGGGCATACCAATATATTGCAGTTCATTTCTTGAGTGAAGGTATTTAGTGACAAAGCCACGCTTGTATAAAGACTTGATCCACTCGGGGTCTATTTTTTTATTCACAGGAATTTGATACCCCAACTCTCCGGGAACAAAAGGACCAGCAATGGCATTAAAATGCGAACTCAATACACCTGCAGCAAGTATGCCAGATGTTTGTAAAAATTTTCTCCGCTGCATGTAAATATTTTAGATATTAAATGTATGACAATACATTTAAATTGTGTTGACTGTGTATGGTTAGAAATTAATTAGTGTACCAGCTATTATTTTTAATAAACAAAAACACCTTAGTGCATGTAAAGCTATTTTTTCAAAAGGATATCAAAATATAAGTAACATCTAAAGGCATATTATTTGTTTTAACGGATTATTAAAAATTTTAAATGGGGCATTACCGGCCTTAAAATATAGCCGACAATTTTACTAACGATTTATCATTTGTCTCTGCACACCATCATAATTTACATGCTATCTCATCAGACGACATTTCCAATACTTTGCAATTTGCACACAAAATTAAAGTATTGGAAATGTATGATAATTTTGATAAATTTTTTTAAGCGGAGTAGATGCAGTATATGTTGCAACTCCGCATACTTTACATAATATATAGTTTAGGCTGTTTATAAAAACAAATTCCGGTTTTATGATAAAAGCCAATAAGTATTTATACAGAGCGATTACAGCATTTAATTAGCACGGCTCATCAAAGCAATACTTTTTTAATGGAAGGCATGTGGATTAGATTTTTACCCAGCATACTAAGGGTGCTGGAGTTAGTAAGTGCCGGCAAAATTGTTTCCATAAAAGCCAATATGAGTTAAAGGGCTCAATATCATCCTGATAGTCGCTACTTTAATCCCGACCTCGGCGGAGGTTCTTTACTTGATTTTGGTATTTATTCTGTTTTTCCTTAAACCTTACTATTAGGTAAACCAATTCCTGTAAAAGCGGTGGCAGTAATTTCTTCCCAAGGCATTGATGAACTCTGTTCGATATTATTGAGTTATCTAAAAAATCAATTTGCAAATTTAGAATCTTCGCCTATTACAGAAACTGACTTTATTGCAAAAATTTTAAGAGATAAAGGAAAAATTAAAATATTAAGGTCGTAGAATAAAATGCCTGATGCAATTGAACTGCATGAATATGATGATTACATTACTACTCATCGATGTAAATGGGAAGGCAGGGTTTTTCAATTCGAAGTAAAAGAGAGGGTGTACTGCCTTGCGAATAAACAAATTGAAAGTTCTTTAATGCCACATAATTTATCAATGCAGGTGATGGAAATAATGGATGAAGTAAGGAAACAGATTAAATTTCCTGAAATGAATACCAACCTCACCTTTGGCAGCAAAGAAAAAAATCTTTTATTTTCACCACCCCTTTATCTGTACATTATCTTGAAATAGCAGACTTAGAATTTGATAGCGAAACTGAAAGTGTACAGGAATATTTAAAACTTTCGGCTGCTAATAAATGATATAAATTCCATGCGTTTTAGATAATGAAAAGACATGCCGCTGAGGCAAAATGAATGGAGCATTAAATTGATAAATTAAAATTTTTTTATATTATCTTATCAAATAAAAAGAGGCTGTCTCTAACTTTGGAGACAGCCTCTTTTTATTAAAAGAATATATTTTTTTACTTTATACTTTACAATAAAAATTACAAATGCAATGTTGATAAAGAATTATAATAAATTTGAAATAATATTAATCCAATCATTTCTTAAAATCACTTTACAATTGACAGTAATTTTATCTATAATTAATTGTAATTTATCTCAAAAATTTATGCAGGAACCTTTTGTAATTTTTCTCTATCCCAAAAACGATGCTTAGCTATTGCTTTCGCAAATTCTGTTGCCAACGCATTGCTGTCATTATTTACAATAAACCCTTTCGTAGCAGCATCTTTATCAGTAAATTGTTTTGGCAATTTTATATAAAAGTATGTTTGTTCTAATACCTGTAGCGCATCCACATCAACAGCGATTGCCTTACAATGTTTAAAAGCTTCGTTTAAGAAATGGATAGCATCAGGCTCACTTGCAAGTGTAGCCACACTGTTTATACCAGCGGGCACATATACTGCATCATATAAAACAGAAGCTGTAGTAAGCAAACTCTTATGAATTTCAAATTCAACATTATTTTTTGAGATAATGAACCCTAATTTAGGGGCAACAAGTTCCACTACTGCACCTTCTGTTTCCAATTTATCTTTAACGGCTTTAACAGATTCTTCATTTACACCATCTGCGACGAGAAAAGCTACTTTCCTGGTTATGATACTATCCATTATTGTATTCTCCATACTTAAAGCTGCAGAACTTTTAAGAGAACTTTCGGTAATAATTGGGTTATAATCATTAGGGTTACCATCAGCCGGCAAGCTCCCATTAAAGGGGATAATTTCTTTAGGAATTTTCAATCCTAAATATACTGCCACTGCTGCTGCCAAACCTTTGTCTATGTAAGTAAGCATTTTAATCATTCGCTCCCTGATGGCTACTGTTTCTACCTTTCCCAATTCAAAACACAAAGCATTAGTAAGGTGACTTTTTTCTGCATCCGACTGGCTGTTAAAGAATAATTTTGCCTGACTAAAATGGTCAAAAAAACTTTTGCTGCGGCCCCTTAATTTATTGCTTTCAATACGTTCAGGAAAACTTGTAAAACCTCCTTCACTGGCTTTAGCTTGAAACGGGCAACCACCGCCTAATGCATTTGGCTCATAATTTACCCTGCCTGTATTAATGGTATGACGCATGTGGCCGTCCCTTTGGTTGTTATGGACTGGAGCAATTGGTCGGTTTATAGGGAGCTCTTGAAAATTGTGCGTACCCAATCTTGAAAGTTGTGTATCAGTATAAGAGAATAACCGGCCTTGTAATAAAGGATCGTTTGTTATATCAATACCAGGAATTAAATGGCCAGGATTAAATGCCACCTGTTCAGTTTCTGCAAAAAAATTATCAGGGTTTCTATTTAATGTCATTTTACCAATTCGCCTTACCGGCACAATTTCTTCTGGAATTAATTTAGTAGAATCAAGTAAATCAAACTCGTAATTATGTTCATCGGCTTCGGGAATAATTTGAACGCCTAATTCCCATTCAGGAAAAGCACCCGATTCTATTGCTTCCCATAAATCCTGGCGATGAAAATCTGCATTTTTTCCTGAAATTTTCTGTGCTTCGTCCCACGCTACAGAATGTATGCCTAATAAAGGCTTCCAATGAAATTTTACAAAATGAGATTCCCCTTGTTTATTTATTAACCGAAAGGTATGTACGCCAAAACCTTCCATCATTCGTAAACTTCTTGGGAGGGCACGGTCACTCATAACCCACATAATCATATGCATACTTTCCGGCATAAGGGAAATGAAATCCCAGAACGTATCATGTGCTGATGCAGCTTGCGGTATTTCATTATGAGGCTCTGGTTTTACAGCATGTATGAGGTCAGGAAACTTAATAGCATCCTGTATAAAAAATACTGGCATATTATTTCCAACCAAATCATAATTCCCTTCCGATGTATAAAATTTGACTGCAAAACCCCTCACATCCCTTGCCAGGTCAGTTGAGCCACGTGAGCCGGCCACTGTTGAAAAACGAACAAATACTGGAACCTTTACCCCTACCTCATTGAATAATTTTGCTTTTGTATATTGTCCGATAGATTCGTACAGTTCAAAAATACCATGTGCTGCTGAGCCTCTTGCATGTACAATTCTTTCCGGTATTCTTTCATGGTCAAAATGGTGGATTTTTTCCCTAAGAATAAAATCTTCAATTAATGTTCCACCCCTTTCCCCAGTCTTTAAAGAATTTTGATTGTCATTTATTTTCAGGCCGTGGTTGGTTGTAAGTAAAGTGCCATCATCATACACTTTATTTTGTTCAAGGTCTTTTATTTTGTCACTATCCTGATTGGTTTTTATTTTTTTTGCCATAACAATTTTTTAAGTGTGTTAGTAAATAAAGAGATTTGAAAATTATTTTTTATTGCGGACAAATAAAAAGACCAATAAAAGTATAACTGCCACCACGATTATAATTCTAAACCGCATACCGCCTTTAAATATTGTTCCAATTGCTTCGCAACCACAAAGTGTTGCCATCAATAATATGATTGAGAGTCCATAAAAAATGTAACTTAAAAAAGCAATGGCTAAAAATTTTAAAGAAATTTCCAGCCTGATTCTCTTGTTTTAATTACATTAATTTCTTTGTTCTGCCTGAATTCCGGCCGTCTTCCATTGTTTCCATATCGTCTTCTGCATCACCTTCAGCCGCTTGAATGTTAATAGATGTTTCCGCAACTTCTGTAAGTTTGCCATCCGCTTCTTTTTCTTCGGTTAAAGATTCTTCCAGCAGTGAAACAATTTCATGTTCTCCCAAAATTTTTGCAAAGGCGCATAATGTTCCATACGTAGCGATTTCATAATGCTCTACTTTCTGCCCAGCCATAATAATTCCAGCATCTCTTACTACCCCTTCTTCACACTCTTCCATAATACCTTCAGCTTCCTTAATCAATCCCTCCATAGCATCACATTTCTTTGCACGGGCTGTTTTACCAAGTAATTCAAACACTTCTTCTAATCTTTTCACCTGCCCTATAGTTACAGATAGATGATCTTGCAAAGCTGTAATCAATTCTTTTGAAGTTGCGTTCTTAGTCATCTTTGGTAAAGCTTTTACTAAAGCTTTTTCAGCCCAATAAATATCTTTGAGAGAATCTTCAAATAAACCCCTCAGTCCCTGAACTTCATTAGAAGAATTTTTGGCATCTGAATTATTTGATGCTGATTTTTTAATAGTTTGTATTTGCTTGACAGATTTTGCATTTGTGTTTCCTTTGAGTGCTCCATTTTGCTGAGCAGTTTCGTTTGATTTCATTGTTTTAAATTTTATTGTATTAAAAAATAAGTAGCAGTAGAATTGTTTTAAAAAAAACTGTGCCATTAATTTTTACCCATTATCATCCTTCTCATGTTCTTCTGGTTTAACCAATTTATTATACAAGCTCGATAGAAAATAAAAAGACACTGCCCATTGGCGAAAAATAATGCTTGATGTCATTTTCAAATTAACTTTAAAGTCAGGGATATTTACCTTGCCTCAAAACCTCCTAAAAATAATTGAAAAGGAGGTTTTGATGTTTGCTCTTAGATAGCTTTGACTACCGACCTTCTTTGTATTATTGTGTATTCATAATTATTATTTTTAAAAAAATAAAAAAATATGCCATTGCAACCCACTATTATTTATTAGAGAATAAAAAATTAGGATTATATCTTATTAATTATACTGTGGTGTAGGATAAACACCCCTCTCAAAATGTAGAACTATTTACCCATTTTTGTTGCATTAAAAATTAATAAAACAAATAATTTAACTATTATAAAAGGCTTAAAATAAGACCAAAAGATGTATTGAAATTATGCATTTCTGAATGTATTTATTTTATAAAATCTATCTTAACACTTAATAATTTATGTACTGCCTGATAATGTAAAACTTTTTTTAAGACCCTCCCTTTAAGTCCTATAGAAGTTATATAAAATGGTTTATCCTTATTATAAAAAAAGAATTTAAATGGAAATAAATCTGCTGCACATTTATTTGTAAAATATCCATCAGGTTAAAAAAAATACCCACAACTATCAATATTAAATTCATTTTGCTAGCAAAGTATTTGTTTTGTATTTTCCTCTGTAGTATATAAAATCGCTATATCGCAGTCCAATATTTTTTCACTAATAAAATTCAGGTACTATAGTTTTTGCTGTAGTAAGTATTTAAAAATAATTTTTTAAAATTCTGGGCCAAAAACAATACAATAAATGGTGGTAATGATTTTGATTAAATATAAATTCAATATAAGAATCACATGATGGTCTTACATTTAAATTTCCCCTTCTGGCTTATTAAAAATGGCATCATAAAAATTTATCCATTATTATCACACAATGAAAAATGCGGTGTTGTTATTATAGGTGCAGGGATTTCAGGTGCCTTGGCAGCATCGTATCTTGGCAAAGAAGGAATAAAAACAAATGTGGTGGACAAACGGCATGCAGGGGCAAGAAGTACATCTGCACGTACTGCATTATTACACCATGGAATTTATATACCATTACAAGATTTAATTGATAAGCTGGTTGTAGATAATGCCGTTGCAAGTTATCACCCATGCGTTGATGCTATTGCAAAAATTGAAACAATATCTAAAAAAGTGGAAACAGTCCCTTCATTTATTAATGAATGTAGTTTACAATATGCAACACAATTGAGCCATCTAGATAAACTACAAAATGAATACAAATGCAGAAAAAAATATAGATTCCCGGTGCAATGGTTGAAAGAAGAACAGGTGTCAAAAAAATTCGGCTTTAAAACATACGGGATAATTTTATCTAATGCCGAAGGCAGTGTGGATGCATATAAAATTATTCATAATACTATTAAAAATTATGAGGCAAAAGTATTTGATAAAATTATTATTGAGGATATACAAAAGCAAAAATCAGGATTTGGCTGAAAACAAGTGACAACTACTCAATCAAATTAAAAAATGTAATTATCAACGGCGGTTACGAATTGCAGCAATACCTGCCGATAAAAGTAGAGAAAATACATTCAACGTATGCTATTGTAAGTGAGCCGCTGTCACACAAAAGCTTTTGGTTTAAGAATGCGCTTGCTTGGAAAACAGCAGCAACTTACATATATATACGAACTACAAAAGTTAACACGTTATTAATTGGGGGTAAAGATATTCCTTACAAAAGCGGTATTGCAATAGGCAAACAATTGAAAAGCGAAGTAAGTACTTTGCTAAATTCTTTAAAATCTCTTTTCCCATCTATTAATTTTAAGAAAGATTTTAGCTGGATTGGCAGCTTTGCAGGCACAAAGGATGGGCTGCCCTAAATAGGCGTACATAAAAGTAAACCCAGAATTTATTTTGGATTAGTTTTTAGTGACAATCGTATTACTTTTAGTTTAATTAGAGAAAACTAATTTGCGATATATTATCAGGAAATATGAATAAAAATTTACCTATTTTTAAATTTGGACGTTAATGGCAAAGCGATTAAAAAAAGATAATTTAACACACAAGGATTTAATTTATCTGTACGAAAATCCTGCTTTGACAGCAGATGCAGTAAATCTCATTTACATAAAGGATACGCAAGCTGGTATTGAAAGAACAAAAAAGGGAAGGCAGTTTTCATATTTTTTTAATGGAAAAAAAGTTGATGATAAATCAATTATTGATCGAATTAATAAACTCTCAATTCCTCCGGTGTGGGAAAACGTATGGATTTGTTATCAGGAAAATGGTCATTTACAAGCTACAGGTTTTGATGCCCGAAAAAGAAAACAGTATCGATACCATGCCTTATGGAATTACTTGCGTAGCGAAACTAAATTTCATCACCTAGTTGAGTTTGGAAAAAAACTGCCACAATTACGATTGCAACTTGAAAAAGATATGTCTCAATCGGCAGTTACGGAGTCCAAAGTAGTGGCAACAGTTATAAGCCTCATGCAACGTACATACATACGCATCGGCAATGAAACTTATGAAAAAGAAAATGGTTCCTTCGGATTAACAACTTTAAAAGACAGACACGTACAAATAAATGGGGATGCTATTAAGTTTTCATTTACAGGCAAGAAAAGTGTGCAACATGCCATTACTTTAAAAAATAAAAAATTGGCAAAAGCAGTAAAAGATTGCCGTGACATTCCAGGCAAGGAATTATTTCAATATTATGATAAAGATAAGAACCGGCAAAAAGTTGATAGCGGGATGGTAAACAATTATATAAAACAGGCTACGGGCGGTAACTTTTCAGCAAAAGATTTTAGAACCTGGGCAGGGTCCCTAAATATTCTGCATTCCTTTGCTGCTATGGAAGAAGTGCTCGATGAAAAAGAAAAGAAAAATAGTATAATAAAGGCACTTGATGAAGTGAGCAAAACTTTAGGAAATACAAGAACAGTATGCAGAAAATATTATGTACATCCGGGAATAATTGAACTGTATAAACAGGATAAATTAAAAAGTTATTTAAACCAGCTTAATAAAATTGAAGCAGATTATAATATGACTGGATTAACAGTGGCGGAGAAATTATTAATACAAGTACTGGAAAGCTGTAAAAATAAACCCTTATCCGAAACCGTTGTTTCTAAGCAAATAATTCATTAAGCCCCTAATTTTAAAACTTTGCATTCAGGCTCGATTGCTGGTTTAAAGTTTTTTTTATTATTGTATAATTGTACACACATCAGAACATTATTTTACGCCTGTCGCCAAGAGTTGGTTTCAATTGTTATATGAGGTCAGATGCTTTAGAATGTACAATCTTTATTTGTAGAACTTTCAGCTTGCCCTTTTGATTTCGCCTTAATAACTTTTAATAATTGCTCGGTGTAAGTAAGTATTAGGAAACTAATTTACAAACTACTTAGTCGTCTCTCAAAAAGTATATAAAATAAGTGCCATATTGATGTTAAGCACATATTGTTCGCAAAATATTTGCAGGATATTTACTAAAAGTAAAAAAAACTTGCAAATTTATAGATACTTACTACCCAAAAACACATTCCTCAGCTAGGTCTTTTTCACAGATTAGCTGACAGTCTGGACCAAAAACATTCGCTTTATTTATTGGCTAACACGATAAAATGGAGTGTATTTGATCAAGTATTCAAAGAGCATTATAGTGAAACAATGTGTGCTTCCTCCAAGCCAATAAGGCTAATGGTTTCTCTTTAAATTTTAAAATATATTCGTAATTTAAGTGCTGAGAATTTGGTAGAGCAGTGGTCAGAATAATACTATTTTCAATACCTAAGTGGTGAGCAAACTTTTCAACCAAAAATACCCTGTGTACCAACCGAACTGGTGGCCTTTAGAAAACGGATTGGGGAAGCAGCAGTATAACTTATTTTAAAAGAAAGTATTCGTATAAATAAAACAGATGATGATCCACCGGATAAAAATGCAATAATAAGTTTAGATACAACTGTTCAGGAAAAAAGTATAACCTACCCAACAGATGATAAGCTGTACAAGAAAATAATAAAAAGTTTATTGGTATTTTAGGAAATGGACTTTAGAAGGAATAATAGAAGTTGCACACCAGCAATTACGTAAAGCGTTAAGAAAAAAGAGTGGTAAAAAAGAATCGGCAAGTTTAGGTATCATCGATAGCCATAGTGTAAGAATG
>JANXSK010000086.1 GCA_025352695.1 Ferruginibacter sp.
CAGTTAGTTGTAACACAAAGTTGAGTGGTCGACCCTGGTCGAAACTGTATTGCTACAGAAACGGCTCTATGTTATATTTATCCTGTTATCTTCACCCCCGAGACAAGAGGGCATGTCTGCCAAAAATTTCATCACCCCACATTTTTAAAGAACTATTATAATGCAAATCTATATAAAATGCCAATATGTTAAAAATAATTTATTAAATAATTAAAAAATATAGATAATTTTTAATTATATTGTATTATATTTGAAAAAGTATTAAAATAAAAATACAAAATGGCAACTAAATTAAATCTTGACAAACTTGATTTGCAAATTATTCATGAAATGATGGAAACCGCAGAAATATCTTACGCAGAACTAGGTAAGAAACTGTTTGTTAGCGGTGGCACCATTCACGTTCGAATCAAAAAATTGCAAGAGTTTGGAATTGTTAAAGGTACAAGACTAAATGTAGATATAAGGCAATTAGGTTATGACATTACAGCTTTTGTTGGAATTTATTTAGAAAAAAGTTCTTTGTATGATGCGGTAGCAAAGGAATTGATGAATATTCCTGAAATTGTCAGATTAAATTATATAACCGGTAATTACAGCATGTTCATTGAAATTGTTTGTAAAGACATTACCCAATTGCGGTATGTTTTGCATGATGCGTTACAAAAAATAAAAGGAATTGACCGTACAGAAACCTTCATTTCTCTGGAAGAAGGTTTTAATAGAAATGTTCAGGTAGCTCCTGTTGAATAGTTGACTATCCCGGTTAAAAAGATAAATTGAAAGAAGGATATTTTTTTTACAAAAACAAAAAATATATTCTAACTAAAAGTAATTTTTATCTGGTAGATTCGGATCTAACATCCACGGCATCTCTTAAACCGTTCCCCAATAAATTAAAAGCCAATACTAATAACATAATGGCAAGTCCAGGCACCAATGCTAATATTGCATTATGCGTAATGATAAAATTATAATTTTCTTTTATCATTAATCCCCAACTTGGTTGTGGAGGTTGAACTCCAATTCCCAAAAAGCTTAAACCAGCTTCAATAATAATGGCAGTGGCAAAATTACTGGCAGCAATTACCAATACCGGACCCAAAATATTGGGTAAAATATGTTTTATAATTATCCGGGTATCGCTTAGTCCAAGTGCCTTTGCAGCCTGAATAAATTCCAGTTCTTTTATTGCCAAAACCTGTCCACGAATTAAACGGGCAACACTCACCCACATAGTAACACCAATTGCAATAAATATTTGCCAAAAACCTTTACCTAACGCCATCGTAATTGCAAATACCAATAATAAGGTTGGGATGCTCCACGTAACATTTACCAGCCACATAATTACTTCATCTATCCAGCCACGATAATAGCCTGCCATTGCGCCCAAAATAATACCTAATGTAAGTGAAATAAGCACTGCAATTAAACCTACAGACAAGCTTACTTTGGTGCCAATAATCAGCCGGCTTAAAATATCTCTGCCAAATTTATCAGTACCTAAATAATATTTTTTTGTAACGATATTTTTTATCAATAGATTTTTAGGGTGCCAATTGGTGAGTGCATTGATTGAATATATTTGTACAACACTTGTGTCATCATCAATATATTTATTTACTACAAGCGAATCTTTTTTTATTTGATATGCACTTATTGGGAGGTAGCGAAAATCTTCTGCCTCACCATTTGTTAGTTTGGTAAACCAGCCAACAGGTATATTTTTTTTATCAGGAATTTTTAAAAAGAGTTGCGAAAAGCCAGGCTTTTTAGCTTGTATTTCAACCGTTTGAAGATCTGCATTGGGTGTAGCATCTGGTGCAACAAGGTATCCAAATAAAGAAATGAAAACAGCCAGCGCAATAATGATTAAACCAAACAGCGCACCTTTGTTTTTTTTTAGGCGTTGCCAGGTTTGTTGAGAAAAAGAAAAACTTTGCTGCCGCATAGTGCAAATTACAATTTCATTGAATCATTTTACTATTCTTGATTTCCATGTGTAAGTGCCAAATTTACCTAACCATCCGGCAGCGATGGTGTATAAAATATGAAAGGGTTGTGCTAATGGAAACCACCATAAAATATGTCGTTTCTCAAAAAAAACGGCTACCGGAAAAAGAAAAAGTATTTCTACCAATGTTTTTAAAACCAACAACAAAAACCAATATTGGATAATGGAAAACGAGTAATGTAAAAATGAGTTTGTTCCATTGCTGAATACTGCTATTATGGGTAATGCCAATAATATTAAATTGAAAAAGTACACGATGATCAATACCGGTAAAATACGCTTATCGTTGTATTTTTCAGCCTTGCTGGCCCAGCGTATTCGTTGATTAAAAAATTTGTTTAGCGTGTTCATTGGTTTAGTTTGAACAATAGCATCTTTCGATTTTAAAAATAATACCCTGTCAGGATAACGCTGGTATATTTTATGCATCAGCAACATATCATCTCCACTTGCAATGTTATCAATACCTTTAAAACCACCCACTTCTGTATAGGCATTTTTTTCGTATGCAAGATTTGCTCCATTGCACATGCTGTACATTTTTTTGTGTACAGATGCACCGGTAATACCTTGCAAGGTCATAAAATCGAGGGCCTGAAAAATAGCTAAAAAGCGATTGTTACAATTTATGGAGACGGGGGCAGCAATAAACGCTGGTCGGTATTCTTCATAAAAGGAAACGATGGTTTGCAGCCAGCGGCCACCCATAAAGCAATCTGCATCTGTAGTTATAATTAAATCGCCTGTTGATTGTGAGATGGCTATTTCAATGGCTTTTTTTTTATAAGAATTAAGATTATCGGTAACAAAATCTTTTAAAAAAAGACATTGAATATGTTGTTTTGCAAAGCATTGAACAACACCTGCTGTATTATCAGTGGAATGGTCATCTACTACAATAACTTCAAATAGTTCTGCAGGATAAGTTTGTTGAATTATTGATTGTAAACATTGGCCAATATTTTCTGCTTCATTTCTTGCAGGAATAATAATAGTGACTTTTGTTATCGGTTTTTTGTCTGTTGAATGATATGTTGAAATTTGCTGCCAGCAATGCCGGTAATAAATAATTAGCGCAGCATAAACTATAAAAAAAATAAAAGCGGTAACGAATAGAATTGGCTCCATATTGCGATGCCGTACAAGAGTGCGACGCAAGAATGTTAAATTTTTGCACTGCTGCCGGATACACAAAAATAATTTTTAAAATTTGAAACCAATCATATATCTTTATATAGTTGCTTAAACAACTATATGCAGAACAACCAATTTAAACGAGGAGAATTATACAGTTTTATTACAGGTAAGGCAAGTACGGCTATTGGAAGAAGATTGCAGAAAAATTTTAAGGATGCCAATGTTGAAATCACGATTGAACAATGGAGTGTTTTATACCATTTATGGAAACAAGATGGCCTGAGCCAGCAACAATTATGCGATGCTACTTTTAGAGATAAGCCAAGCATTACAAGGCTTGTAGATAATTTAGAAAAACTGCAACTTGTAAAACGGGTAGCTAGTAAGGATGATCGAAGGATGAATATGATTTTTTTGGCACAAGGTGCTTCAGATCTGCAGCAGAAAACAATGGAATTGGCCAATCAAACATTAAATGAAGCATTGAAAGGTGTAACAATTGAGCAGATTGAGATTGCTAAGTTGGTGTTGCAAAAAGTGTATGATAATCTGGCACAAACAAATCTAACTGGTTTGATTTAGCTCCGCAAAAAAGGGAGAATAAAGTAAACGTAATAAACAAAAAGGTATTGATTTATAATAAATTCAACAGTATTTTTTGCAATTTTACAAAGTAAAATTTTGGAGTTAATTAGTAAACAACTTTTCAAATAATCATTCTCTTACCTATTCCTTTTTAGCAAGGTATTGAAGAGACTAAATTTTATTTATGAGTACATCCACTTCCACCACTACATCGCTTAAAGGCGGCGAATGGTTAATTAAAGAAAGCAATGCATTTGAAACATTTACGACTGAAGATTTTAACGAAGAGCAATTGATGGTAAAGGAAATGTGTTTCCAGTTTCTACAAACGGAGGTTCATCCGGTTGCGGATAGAATTGATAAATTAGAACCCGGGTTAATGCAATCACTAATGGTTAAAGCAGGCGGACAGGGTTTATTAGGAACTTCTATTCCTGAACATTACGGCGGGCTCGGAAAAGATTTTATTACGGCTACACTTGTAAATGAAGGTTTGGGTGGTGGCTATTCTTTTAGTGTGGCCATAGCGGCACACACTGGTATTGGAACTTTACCGATTTTATATTTTGGCACCGATGAGCAAAAGCAAAAATACATTCCTAAATTGGCAAGTGGGGAATGGAAAGGAGCTTATGGATTGACAGAGCCCAATAGTGGCAGTGATGCATTGGGTGCAAAAACTACGGCAGTACTTTCTGCGGATGGTAATTACTATATTTTAAATGGGCAAAAATGCTGGATCACCAATGGAGGCTTTGCTGATATATATACAGTTTTTGCAAAAATTGACGGCGATAAGTTTTCTGCTTTTATTATTGAACGGGGCATTGAAGGATTTACCCAGGGACCCGAAGAACACAAAATGGGTATCAAAGGATCTTCTACCGTACAATTGTATTTTCAGGATGCAAAAGTGCCTGTCAAAAATTTATTGGGTGAAGTTGGTAAGGGGCATATCATCGCATTTAATATTTTAAATATTGGCAGGTTAAAGTTATGTGCCGCTACACTTGGTGGTGCTAAAATGGCTTTAAACCTTACTATCGAATATGCTAAAACAAGGGAACAATTTAAAACGGCCATTGCAAATTTCGGCGCTATTAAATATAAATTGGCAGAAGCTGCCATTAGAATTTTTGCGTGTGAAAGCGCTTTGTACAGAACCAGTAAATGGATAGATGATAAAGAAATTGAGTTGACCAATGCAGGTAAACCTTTTAATGAAGCCTTGTTGGGAGCAGCCGAAGAATTTGCTGTTGAGTGTGCTATTTTAAAAGTACATGGTAGCGAGGTATTGGATTATGTTGTTGATGAAGGGGTACAGGTTTTTGGAGGCAATGGTTTTAGTGATGAATATGCTATTAGCAGGGCTTACAGAGATAGCCGTATCAACCGCATTTATGAAGGTACCAACGAGATTAACCGCTTACTTACAGTTGATATGATTTTAAAAAGAGCGATGAAAGGTAAACTCGATCTGATGGGGCCGGCGATGGCGGTTTCGAAAGAATTAATGAGTATACCTGAATTTGGTAATGAGGATGAATCTGCATTTGCTGCGGAGAAAAAATCTATCCTTCATCTTAAAAAAAGTATTTTAATGGTGGCAGGTGCGGCAGTACAAAAACTAATGTTGAAAATTTCGGACGAGCAGGAAATACTAATGAATATTGCAGATATGACCATTGAAACTTTTGTGGCAGAAAGTACTTTACTTAGGCTTATTAAATTAGTTGATAAACAAGGCGAACAGGCTGCTGCTTTACAAATTGATGCCATGCGGTGCTATTTAAATGATGCCATTGATAAAGTAAACAAAGCAGGTAAAGAAGCGATTAATGCTTTTGCAGATGGGGACGAGCAACGAATGATGTTGTTGGGTTTAAAACGATTTACCAAGTCGGCTCCTTTTAATAGTAAAGATGCCCGCAGAAGAATTGCTGATAAACTGATTGCAGAAAATAAGTATGCGTTGTAAAATTACAAGTATATAAAAAAAAGGCTCATTCAATATTGAATGAGCCTTTTTTTATGGAATTTATAGTTGCTTATTTGTAAGAATAGGCAATACCTTTTTTCACAGATTGTTTAACGCCAAATCCATCGCTTTTATCTGATGTCATCAAAATAAAAGGAGCACCCATTTCAGCAGCAGCTTCTTTTATTCTTTTAGTAGCTTTTTTGTCGGCAGAACCTGCAGTATTGTAGCTTATTAACCCTGCAGTTTTTCCTTTTACTTCTTCCCCTTTCTTTAAGCCGATAACCTGACTGGCATCTGTAAGAATTTCTACTTTTTCCCAATCATCTTTGCTGCTTACATTAAGTTTTTCAGATACAATTTCTTTACGGCCACTGGTGCCATAAGTAATAGTGGCAACAGCAAATTTTCCAATAGTTTGCTCCGCATCTTCACCAGGGTATTTGTAAGAAATGGTAGTTTCAGCAACTTTAATAATCTTCACTTCTACTGTTTCCCCAGAGTGCTTTAACATTTTGTCGTTGGTTTGAGCAAATGTAAAAATCGTTAACAGACAAGCAAAGACGGACAACATAATTCTTTTCATAATTAATTTTGATTTAGAGGATAAAAATAAAGGTTATTTAATGAATAATTGTTCGATAGAGCTAACATTAATAATAAAGACTAAAATATTTTAATAATTAATTTTTATGTAAATTTTGACAATAACGAAACGGCATATTTTTTATTGTTATTGATCTTTTTTGCAGCCTGAAATTGTGGGCAATAAAAGATGAATATCCTTTGATTTTAGGGATAATATCATTGGTTATAAATAAGTAAACAATCTTAGAATATTGAATGCAGTATTTTTGCTTTACGATAAATAATAAACTGTGAATAAAGTTGTAATAATAATACTATGCATCGGGTTTAATAATTGTTTTTCACAAAGTTTTGATAAACCATTTATTAAACTTGTTCAGCCTTTAAAAGAAAGTAATTCTGTAACATGGTCTCGCAATTTTATTATCGGTAGTACCTGTAAAAACTGTATAGTAATGGTTAATCAAATCCCGGTGAAGGTTTATTCCACCGGTGCTTTTGCCATTGAACTAAATTTAAAACCAGGCGATAGTTCCTTTACCCTTTTATCTTCGTTGCCAGGCAAATCTGTTTCTAAAAAAATCAATTATACCTACACGTTACCAAAACCTGCAGAACCAGTTAAAATATTGGATATAGAAAATATTGAAATTTATCCCGAGGGAAATTTGATTGTACTGCCCGGCGATAAAATTAAGTTTAAAGTAAAAGCGCTAACTAACTGCGTGGTAACAGCTTTTCAAAACACACGTTTGTATGAGTTGCCACTGAGCCAGACTAAAGGAATGCCCGGTATTTACCAGGGAGAATATATTGTGAAAGCCATAGATAGTTTTGCGATGATAAAAATTCCTATCACTATTATGGATTCCTTAAATACGATCGTTACTAAAGAAACAAAACAGACGTATTCTGTTTTGTCGCCTTTTGCTTCTGATGTTGCTATTACTAAAGGAAGGCTTGCTCATTTGGAATATGGACTGGGCGATGACAGGCTAGGCGGTGCCAAAGTAGGTTATATTGATAGTAATATTGTATTAAAAATAATTGGAAAAGTTGGTACACATTATAAAGTTCAATTGGCAAAATCAAGAACAGCCTACATACCGGAAGAGTTGGTTTCCCTGATGCCAAAAGGAACGTTTACGCCAGAATCTTTAACTGCTAAATGGAACGTGTATGGGGATGATAAATATGATTATGTAAAAGTGGGTTTGTTCACTAGATTACCTTACCAATCTTTTCAGTTAACTGATCCTTCTACCATAGTTGTGGATATTTTTGGTGCTACCAATAATTCCAACTGGATAACACAACTGCAAACAGCAACCGAAATTAAAAAGATAGATTACGAACAGGTGGCTGATGATATATTTAGAATTACCATCAGTTTAAAACATCCTCAACATTGGGGGCATCTGGTGTATTACAATGGCAATACGCTTGTAATTAGAGTAAAGCACCAACCAGAAAATTTGGCATTAAACAATTTAACGATTGCGGTAGATGCCGGCCATGGCGGAACCAATAATGGAGCTGTTGGAGCCACAGGTATTTATGAAAAAGAGCTAACATTGGCAGTATCGTTAAAGCTACAAAAAGCGTTGGAAAAAGAAGGAGCCAAAGTAATTATGAGCCGTAGCAAAGAACAGTTTTTTGATAATAAGGAACGCATATTATTTTATAGAGATAGTCTGCCGGATATTTTATTAAGCGTTCACCTGAATTCGTCTGAAGATCCTTTTCGTTCAGGAGGTACAAGTACTTATTACCGATACATAGGTTTTCGGGATTTGAGTACAGCCATATATAAACGGATGCTTGAACTGGGTTTGAAAGATTATGGAAATACGGGCTCTTTTAATTTTATGCTCAACAGTCCTACTGAATATCCCAATGCATTAATAGAAACATTATTTCTTAGTAACCTGGAAGAAGAAGAAAAATTTTTGGATGAAAATTACCAGCAACAAATGGTAGACAAGATTGTAAGTGGGTTAAAAGATTTTTTAGAAGGGTGTAAAACCAAATAGATTTGTACAAAAGAAATTGTTCTGCAATCTATCTGGACGAATAGTTTTTTATATAAGTTTCAAACGACGGCAAGGATTTATCTTCATAAATTGTTTTAAACTGGCTGAATTGAAAGTAAGCATATTTGTCTGGCGCTTGTGCTAATATTTCGTAATTTTTATTAAAATAATCTTCTTCATTTTCTCCGGCAGGCACAGGATCTGGTAATATCTTGAGGATGCCGTTTACATAATTATAACATTTTTCCAATTTTTTGTTATTTCCCGATTCACGCCAAAAAATCATTGCTAAGGTATTGGCAAAAAGTGCTTGCTGGTATTTGTTGGCGTTATTTTTTTCTTTGCTAAATTGCACTGCATGCCCCAATTCACGGGCAATACAAAAGCCATTAAAAAATAAACCAAAAATCTTCTTTCCCCCTTTTTCATCACCACTAGTAAGTTTAGAAAAAAATAATTGTAATGTAGGGTTCGCCTGCGACCAAAGCGGTAAATTAATTGTATTGTTTTCTGGAAGAAAAAATACCAGGGAAGATTGTGTGTTTAAAACAGCTCGGGGCGCCTTGTTTATAGAAGCATCAGCTTGTTTTACTTTAGTAAAAAAAGCAGTTACAATTTCATTGGCATCCGCAACAAGTTTTGCAGAATCGGAATAAGTATGAAATAATTTTTGTTGAGCTGATAAACTGATATTGGCTAGCAGCAAAAACATCAACATTAATTTTTTCATATAGATAAATATTTACGCCTATACTATAAAGTTAAAAGATATTAAATACAGTACACTGCAGGTGTTAAAGTTAGTATAACAAGGCTTGGAATAAAATCAATTGTTTAATTATAAATTTTTTGATATTGCTGTAAAATTATTTTTTATACTATTAAACAAATTCAAACCAACTTAAATATTGATGTTTTAGGTACCATTATAGAATGTTAAAACTGAGGCCAAATAGAAAGCTATCCCATACCCCCGATGTTTTGTTTCTGATTATAACCATCAATTTGTAACTTTACAATTCTAATATAAAGCCATATGAGCGAAATAGCCACTTCAGCACCACTAAAAACATTAACTGCAAAAGATTTTGCCACAGACCAGGAAGTTCGCTGGTGCCCGGGTTGTGGAGATTATTCCATTTTAGCACAAGTTCAAAAAATTATGCCTTCGCTGGGTATTCCAAAAGAAAATATTGTAATCATCAGTGGCATTGGTTGCAGCAGTCGTTTTCCCTATTATATGAATACTTACGGTATGCATAGTATTCACGGAAGGGCTACAGCAGTTGCAAGCGGATTAAAAGCGGCAAGACCAGAATTAAGTGTTTGGATTGTAACGGGAGATGGAGATGGTTTAAGTATTGGCGGTAACCATACCATTCATTTACTCAGAAGAAATTTTGATGTTAATATTTTGCTTTTTAATAACCAGATATACGGGTTAACCAAAGGGCAATATTCGCCCACTTCGGAAGAACATAAAATTACCAAATCAACACCCTTCGGAAGCATCGATCATCCATTTAATCCATTGGCTTTGGCTATGGGTGCCGATGCTAGTTTTATTGCCAGAACAATGGACAGAGACCCTAAACATTTGCAGGCAATGTTGCTTCGTTCACAGGCACACAGAGGGTCATCCTTTTTAGAGATTTATCAAAACTGTAATATTTTTAATGATGGCGCTTTTGAAATTTTTACAGAAAAAAGCAGTAAGCCTGAAGAAGTGTTGTTTTTAGAACAAGGCAAACCTTTAGTGTTTGGCGCTACTCAAAATAAGGGCATTAAACTGGATGGATTTAAACCGGTTATTGTAACAATTGGCGAAGGTGGTGTTAGTACAGATGATTTGTGGATGCATGATGAAAAGGATTTTTATAAAGCACAGATATTGATCCGGATGTTTGATGATCCAAAACTAGCGGGACATTTACCAAGACCATTTGGTGTATTTTACGAAACAGAAAGAGCATGTTATGAAGAAGGAATGGCAATGCAGATTGAAGAAATTACTGCCAAAAAGGGTAAAGGCGACTTGGATAAGTTGTTACGAGGAAATGAAACCTGGACGATAAGCTAACGCCCTGCTTAGCCTTTTGCAGTAGCGCAAAAAGTAAATAATTGTATATAAAAATACAAACGAATAAACAAAACGGCCATCTTTAAAAATGGCCGTTTTGTTTATATAATTTTTTGTATCAATCTTCACCTTTATACCAACCCTTTCTCAATTAAATATTCTGCAATCTGCACGGCATTGGTAGCGGCACCTTTGCGTAGGTTATCGCTCACTATCCAACAGTTTAATGTATTGGCCTGCGATTCATCTCTTCTGATTCGGCCTACAAAAGTTTCATCTTTTTCATGGGCTGTTAATGGCATTGGGTAAATAAAATTGGCAATATCATCCTGTACTATTACACCAGGAGCTTTACTCAAAAGGTCTCTTACTTCATCCAGGTCAAAATCATTTTCAAATTCTATGTTTACACTTTCACTATGTCCACCCATTACCGGTATCCGAACTGTGGTAGCTGTTACTTTGATAGCAGCATCTCCAATAATTTTAACCGTTTCAAGTGTCATTTTCATTTCTTCCTTAGTGTAGCCATTCTCTAAAAACACATCTATTTGTGGTATTGCATTTAAGTCGATAGGATATTTATAAGCCATCTCACCAACCACACCTTTTCTTTCATTCATTAATTGTTCAACGGCTTTAACACCAGTGCCAGTAACGCTTTGATAGGTTGATACAACTACCCTTTTAATTTTGTATTTATCATGCAAAGGTTTTAATACCACTACCATTTGAATAGTAGAACAGTTGGGATTTGCAATAATTTTATCTTCGGCTGTTAATACGTTTGCATTCACTTCTGGTACAATTAGTTTTTTTGTAGGGTCCATACGCCATGCGCTGGAGTTGTCAATTACCGTAATGCCAGCTTCTGCAAATTTTGGAGCAAGCGCCAGAGAAGTGCCTCCTCCTGCAGAAAAAATTGCAATAGCCGGTTTGGCTGCAATGGCATCTTCATAACCAACTACCTTGTATTTCTTTCCTTTAAATTCAACTTCCTTACCAATTGATTTTTCAGAAGCTACCGGAATTAATTCCGTTACATTAAAATTCCTTTCTGCCAATACCTGCAACATTTTAGTACCTACCAAACCGGTAGCACCAACTACAGCAACTTTCATTTTTTTTGTTTTTAGTTTTATTTAATTAAAGGGTTACTCTTTTTATTTTATCCTTCACTTTCATCTGGTAATGCAAGGGCAAAATAAAGCCTCCCGTTTTTGGCGGAAGGCTGTGCATATTGTGTAACAAACAAAATACTAGTTTACCTTCCGCTACTGGAATGTTTCTTGGTTGTTTTTGTATGTTTTATCATTATCATTTACTAACAAAAATAACTACAATTTGATAATCAGCCAAACATTCACTGAAATTTAATTAAGTAGCAACCTAATATAAAATCAGTTTGCAGGTATTTTTTGAGGCTAACAAGTGCTGAATATTTAAAGTTCTCTAATTATAGAGTTTTCTTTTAAACATCGCACAATGAGGTAAAACCGCACTTTTAAAAGGAATAAAATAAGTATCTTTAATATAACCTACCATAATGGCTAAAAAACTACTACTTTTTTTGCAGGTAATATTAACAAGCTATTTAATAAGCCATGCACAAGTATCAGAAAATTTTACTGATGGGGATTTTACAAATAATCCCTCGTGGACAGGAAATACAGGAGACTGGCGTATTAATTCAACTTTGCAATTACAAAGCAACAATACTAATACCAATGGTAGTTTTTATTTAAGTACGCCCAACACTTTGGCTACCACTGCACAATGGGCGTTTTATGTGAATCTTACATTTGCAACATCGGGCGCAAATTATACAGATATTTATTTAATTACTTCTGCAAGTGATCTTACTGCAATTAGTACAACAGGCTATTTTGTACGTATTGGCAATACGGATGATGAAGTAAGTCTATATCGTAAAGATGCAGGTATAGCTGAAGGAATTAAAATAATAGATGGAATAAATAATTCTGTAAATAGTTCCACCAATAACAAAGTGAAAATTAAAGTAACAAGGGATGCTTCCAATCAATGGACATTGTTTCGGGACATTGGAGCTACAGGTACTACTTTTTTTAATGAGGGAAATGTTGTGGATGCAACTTTTATCACTTCGTCTTTTTTTGGCTTTCTTGTAAAACAAAGTATTGTTGCCAGCTTTGGACAAAAACATTTTTTTGATGCTATTGAAATAATGCCATTTATCCCAGATATTACTGCACCGGAAATACAGTCTGTAACAGTCATTTCAGCCAACGAATTAGCTGTATTATTTGATGAACCGGTAGATAGTATAACCAGTCAAATAGTAACAAATTATGTAGTCACTAATTCGGCTGTATCTCCATCTAATGCATTACTAGACGTTACCAATAGGGCATTGATTCATTTAACTTTTACCAATAGTTTTTCTAGTGCAATAAATTATCCGCTAACTGTAAATGGTGTAAAAGATCTGGCTGATAATTCGATTGTAAATGGCATTGCAACCTTTATATATTTTGCGCCTTACACTGTACAACAATACGATGTAATAATAGATGAAATAATGGCTGATCCAACACCAGCTGTAGCATTACCAAATTATGAATGGATTGAATTAAAAAATACTTTTACTTCCGCTATTAACTTGCGGGGATGGAAGATTGGAAATGCCACAAGTACAAGTGGCCCAATGCCTGATTTTATTTTGCAACCCGATAGTTTTGTAATTGTTTGCAGCAGCAGTGCTGTTGCAGCAATGGCTCCATTTGGAACAGCAATACCAGTGTCCGGTTTTCCATCATTGGATAATGATGGAGACCAGTTGTCGCTTATTTCTTCACATCAAAAAATAATTCATGCAATTAAATATTCAGCTGCCTGGTATCAAAATGAAGTAAAGAAAAATGGAGGATGGACACTTGAAATGATTGACACTAAAAACCCATGTTCCGGCATTGGTAACTGGAAAGCGAGTACGGCTATATTGGGAGGTTCGCCAGCAAGTAAAAATATAGTTGATGGCGTTAATCCAGACCAGGCATCACCCAAACTTTTACATGCTTATGCAATAGATAATGAGCACCTCGTATTGGTTTTTGACGAGCCTTTGGATAGTTTGAATGCTGCTGCTATATCCCGTTATTCAATCAGCGATGGTATAGGTCATCCCATTGCGGCGGTTGCATTGTCTCCGGAATTTGATAAAGTTGCGCTTCATTTAAGTACATTTTTAGCGGCTTCAAAAGTTTATACCATTACTGCTGCTGGTATTACCGATTGTGTTGGCAATACAATTGGTGCACAAAATTCAGCAAGGGTTGGCATAAGCCAAATAGCGGATAGTCTTGATGTAGTGATCAATGAAATTTTATTTAATCCGCCACCAGCAGGAAGTGATTATGTGGAAATTTATAACCGCAGCAAAAAAAATATTGATCTTAAACAAACCTATATTGCTAACCGTGGTACCAATGGCGCCATTAGCAGTATTACACAAATAAGCACTAAAAATTATTTGTTATTCCCACAGGATTTTATGGTGCTAACAGCGGATGTTGCCTATGTAAAATCTACTTACCTCTGTCAAAATCCTGCGGCTTTTATAACTACGGGTTTACCTGCTCTTAATAATGATAAAAGCAGTGTACTAATTTTAAATGCCCAAGGTAACATCACAGATGAATTAACCTACAGCGATAAATGGCATTTTAAATTGTTGGATAATACAGAAGGAGTAGCATTAGAAAGAATTGATTATAATGGACCTACACAATCCCCAGATAACTGGCATTCGGCAGCTACCAGTGTTGGTTATGGAACACCAACGTATAAAAATTCACAATATAAAATAAAGGAAGGTGTACAAGGACAGATAAAATTATCGCCTGAAATTGTATCACCTGATAACGATGGGCAGGATGATTTTGCTACGCTTGATTATAATTTTCCAGAGCCGGGCTACGTGGCTAATATTACTATTTTTGATGCGGCGGGCAGGCCTGTACGTTACCTCCAGCGCAATGCACTTTGTGGTACTCAGGGTAATTTCAGGTGGGATGGTTTGGGAGAAAAAAATCGGTCACTGGTAATAGGCGTGTATATTGCGTATATAGAAATTTTTAACCTTAAAGGAAAGACCAAACAATTTAAATTGCCCATTGTATTAGCCAAAAGAAATTAGTATATAAATTATCAATGAATAAACTCCAGTAAGTAAAATTATTTTTTAAGTAAAATACACAACCAATATATTTATGCAAACAAAAATATTTCTGTTACCGCTAACTGTTATAGCTATAGTGGTGCTATCATGTAACAACAAAACACAAGTGAAAAAAACAAGTTATAACTGGCCTGTAAATATTACGCCGCCAGTATGCGAAATAAAACCTACCCTACTTACTGCCCATGGTGAAGTGCGGACTGATAATTATTATTGGCTGAATGATTATTTTAAAAAAGGAGCAGATAGCAATAAAGTAGTTGACTATTTAAAAGCAGAGAATACTTATTACGATACAATGATGTCTGGCACCAAAGTTTTGCAGGAAAAGTTGTATGCAGAAATGAAAGCAAGGATAAAAGAAAAGGATGAAAGTGTACCTTCATTTAAACATGGTTATTTTTATTATACCAGGCAAGTAGACGGAAAGGATTATTTTGTGTATTGCAGAAAAAAGGCAACGCTTGCTGCTGCTGAAGAAGTTTTACTGGATGTAAATGCTATGGCCGAAGGTCATAATTATTTTTCAGCAAGAGGTTTTTCGGTTAGCATGGATAATAAATTAATGGCGTATGGAATAGATATGTTATCGAGGAGGCAGTATACTATTTATATTAAAAATCTTGAAACGGGAGAAACCTATTCCGATGAAGTTACCGATACGGAAGGTGATCCTGTTTGGGCCAATGATAATGAGACTATTTTTTACACTGCCAAAAATCCTGTCACGCTTTTATCAGAAAAAATAAAAAAGCATATACTCGGTACAACTGCCACACTAGATAAGTTAGTGTATCAGGAAAATGATCTCAGCAATTATATTGGGGTAAGTAAAACAAAATCTGACAAATATATTTTAATAACTTCCGAGGCAACTTTATCATCCGAAGTAAAATGGATAGACGCCAATAAGGCCAATGATGCTTTTGCTATTTTTCAACCAAGGATAAAAGAAGTGTTGTATGAGGTAGATCATGCAAATGATAAGTTTTATATCCGCACCAACCTGCATGCAAAAAATTTTAAAATAGTAACCTGCGGAGAAGAAAAAAAAGACACTGTTAATTGGAAGAATTTAGTAGCCCATAACGACAGTATCTTAATTCAGGGCTTTGAATTGTTTAAGAATTTTTTAGCCGTGTCGGAACGAAAAAATGGCTTAACCCAATTGCATGTTATCAACCTGCAAAATAATGATAGTCATTACCTTGCTTTTGATGAACCTGCCTACACAGCCAGTATTGGTGCCAACCCGGATTACAATACCGATGTGGTACGTTTTAATTATACTTCTTTAAGCACACCCAATTCCGTATATGATTACAACATGGTGACCAAAGAAAAAAAATTGCAGAAGCAACAGGAAGTACTGGGAGATTTTAAAATAAACGATTACGTTACCGAACGCCTTTTTGCCACAGCAAAGGATGGTACAAAAGTGCCCATTGCCGTGGTATATAAAAAAGGGTTTAATAAAGATGGCAATGCACCTATGTTACTGAATGCTTATGGCAGTTATGGTATTAGCAGCGATGCGTCTTTCAGTAGTGTGCGATTAAGTTTATTGAACCGTGGTTTTGCTTTTGCAATAGCAAATATCCGTGGCGGTGAGGAGATGGGCAGGTACTGGTATGAAGAGGGGAAAATGATGAAAAAGAAAAACACTTTTACTGATTTTATAGATTGTGCCGAGTACCTGATAGCCAATAAATATACCAGCCCCCAACATCTGTACATCAATGGAGGTAGTGCCGGGGGGCTTTTAATGGGTGCAGTTGTAAATATGCGGCCCGATCTGTGGAATGGTGTAATTGCAGCCGTTCCTTTTGTTGATGTGGTTACCACTATGAGCGATGCAAGCATACCGCTCACTACCAATGAGTATGATGAGTGGGGCAATCCTGCTAACAAAGAAAGTTACAACTACATGAAATCGTATTCACCCTACGACAATGTAGAAAGGAAAGCCTATCCAACTATGCTGGTAACAACAGGTTTGCACGATAGCCAAGTACAATATTTTGAACCTGCTAAATGGGTGGCTAAATTAAGGACTATGAAAACCGATAGCAATAAATTGTTTCTGTACACCAATATGGAGGCCGGTCATGGCGGGGCTTCCGGAAGATTTAAACCACTGAAAGATAAAGCCAGAGAGTACGCATTTTTTTTAGCGTTGGAAGGAATAATGGAATAACGATATCATCACCAATAAACAATAACCGAAGCTTTATGGCTTCGGTTATTGTTTATGTAAAATAGCTTTTCAGTAAATAAACTCCAACCTCTTTCTATAAAATAATAAAGTGATCGCTTAAACTACGCAGGATTTTAAAAATTTTGACTATATTCATTTTGCAATACATTTTATAATACAATTTGCAATAGAACTCTGTAAATATCAACTAATCTGCACAATATCCCAATGTAATTCCTATCTTATCATTTAACCATTAGCAAGCCATTTTTAGACAAAGTATGGGGACTATTTATTAAAAATATTCCCGACTGCTTGGTATTTATTTTAATATATAATTGCTGTTAATGAAATATTTTTTATCTATTTTTTTGTTTTTGTTTTACTCAATATTTATGTATGGGCAATCAATACAGGCTACCGGACCGCTATCAATTTGCGGTGCAGGAAATGTGCCCTTATCCATTACAGGTGCGGCTGGAGGAGCTACATTTCAATGGCAAAAAGAGGGTGCTGATATTGCCGGTGCTACTTCAGCTAACTATACCGCCATCGCATCTGGAAGCTATGGTGCTACCATTACAAATGCAGCTCCGCCAATTATTTTAGCACCTGTAACGGTATCAATAACACCTAAACCGGTAGCTGATTTTACATTTACACCAACTGCTAACTTTTGTGCAGGAACGCCAATTCAATTTACGTCTGCTGTAAGCAGTGGAACGGCGGGCTTTACTTATGCGTGGAATTTTGGAGACGGTCAAACATCCAACGGCATCAATCCAAGCCATGCTTTTACTTCATTGGGTTGCGGCACTGCTTCTTTTTCAGTTACCCTTACTGTAACCGATTCAAAAGGATGTGTAAGTAATATTGTTACTAAATCAATAACTGTTTTACAAATTCCTGATGTTCAGGTAACTGATAAGAATATTTTTACTCCTTTTAGTAATTGCAGTAATTCCCCTACTGTTGCCAATCCAAATTATTCTTTAACTATTAATAACAGTTCACCAAGTGCAGCATGTATAAACAGTTATTCAGTTAATTGGGGAGATGGTAATACAGAAAATTCTGTAACTTTTCCACTTACCCACAATTATACACAATTGGGTGCCTTTAATCTTGTTGTTACTGCTTCGGGAACGAATGGCTGTAGTAACTCAAAAAATTATCTTGTTGCGAATCAGACAAATCCCGCTGGTAGTCTTGGAACTTTAGGCTCTACCACAAGTTTGTGTGCACCTGCAACCGTTCCATTTACCATCGGTAACTGGAAGATAAATTCACCAGGAACTATTTATATTTTGGATTTTGGAGACGGTAACACTATTACCTTAAACCATCCCTTAAATAATACGTTGGCAGATGAAATAATTAACCATATTTACACAACATCATCCTGCCCGATTACTAGTTATACCGCAACCCTTCGGGTTATTAATGCCTGTGACAATACACCCTATACTGCAGGCAATATTCAGATAAGAGTAAAGCCGACTGCTACTTTTATTGCTTCACCAACTCCGGGCTGTGTTGGGCAAAGCATATGTTTTACCAGTACTGGTTTACCCGGTTCGTATGGAAGTAACTGTTCGATCCCCTCTGCAAATACATGGGATTTTGGAGATGGAAGTCCCATATTTACCGGTGCCAATCCCTGTCATATTTATACTGCTTCGGGAACATATACTGTAACAGCAACGGCATCTAATCCATGTGGCACTTCTAGTTATTCGCTACCGGTTTGCATAACAGCTGCTCCTCTACCTGGTTTTACTATTGATCAGTCAGAAGGTTGTTCTCCTGTGGCTGTTACCGCTACTAACACCACCAATTCTTTCAATGCCTGTGCTGCTCCCACTTACAAATGGACAGTAACTTATAGTGCCGGATTTTGTGGAACAACTGCAAACTGGAATTTTACCAACGGAACAAAAGAGACTTCGGTAAATCCTTCTTTTGCATTTGTAAATGCGGGCACTTATACAATAACACTTTCTGTAACTAGTCCTTGTGGTACAGATATAATAAATAAAACCATTGTAGTAAAACAAAAACCTCAGGTAATTATCAATCCCATTAGTTCAATTTGTGCCAATGGCAATATAGCCCCCACAGCAATTGTAACAGCTTGTAGTCCTTTAGCACCATTGCAATACAACTGGACTTTTACAGATGGCACACCAGCTATATCAACAAATTTAGCCCCTGGTAATATTGGTTATTCTGTGTTGGGTAGCCATCCTATTCAGCTTAGTGTAACCAATGAATGCGGTACTACCTCAGCAACAAGTTCAGTAAATGTAACAGCGCCTCCTATTGCCAATGCTGGCGTTGATAAAATTATTTGCAGCAAGAGCAATACATCAATAGGCACAACAGCATTGCCTGGTATTACCTATCAATGGACACCTTTGATAGGGTTAAGTAGCACCAATAGTGCTATTACCAATGTAACCTTAACTTATACTGGTATTAGCGCAGATACTGTTTACACCTATGTGGTTAAAGCTTCTGCAGGTGCGGATTGTTCCTCTACAGATACGGTACTGGTAACGGTTAAAAAACGACCAGTTGTTTTATTGAATCCTGCAAATGCAATTATTTGTGAAGGGAGCAATACACAGTTAATCGCAACAGGCGCAACAACGTATAGCTGGTCTCCTGCTACAGCGCTAAGTAATAATAATACAGATACTGTTATTGCTGCTCCAATAGCCACAACAACTTACCAGGTAATTGGAGCAACAAACAATGGCTGTGCTGACACCGCCAATGTTACTGTTACTGTACAAGGTTTCCCCAATACGGGCGCAGGTAACGATAGTACAGTTTGTAATAATATAAACGCTGTTCAGTTTAGCGGTTTGCCAACAGGCGGAACCTGGTCGGGTACTAATATAAATGTTGGAGGAGTATTTAATCCTGCGGCTGCAGGTAATGGTTCATACACATTATATTATACAGCAATGCTTAATCAATGCAGTAAAAAAGATAGTTTAATTGTTACTGTAATTAATCCACCAATAGCCAATGCAGGTGCTGATACAACAGTATGTAAAAACAATACTTCCCTGTTATTGGTTGGCTCGCCTGCAGGTGGCAATTGGTCGGGCACAAACCTGGTTACACCTGCCGGTATTTTTACGCCCGCTGCAACAGGCGTTTATTCTGTAATTTATACTTATGGTTCAGGTTCCTGTATTGCAAAAGATACAGTTGTTGTTACCGTTGGTCCTGGTCTCAGTAATAATATTATTAGTTCCAATCAATCTGTTTGTATCAATACACAGCCAGCTCAAATAAACGGACAGGTAGCAACAGGTGGCAATGGAACAGCAGCTTATCAATGGCAGTTTAGTACAGATAGTTTATCATGGAACGACATACCCGGAGAAACAGGCTTAAATTATATACCGCCTATTTTAACGGTATCAACTTTTTATCGCCGAGTGGCATTTACTTCTTTATGTGCTGGTACGCAAGGTAGTTTTAGCGTGCCGGTAAAACTTTCAGTAAGGCAAGATGCAAAAGCTTTATTTTCAGCTAATCCAATTACTGGATGTACCCCTTTTAATCTTGCAAACTCAATTACTGTTTCCCCATATCCTGACAGAAATGGTTTATATCAATGGTTTGCAGGTGCGGTAAATATTGGTAGTAATTCAACCGCAATTTTTCCAGGTTATACAATGCTTACTTCTTCTGATACCGTAATAATTAAATTAGTAGCTGCCAGCCAATACGGTTGTAAACCGGATACAATACAACAGCAATTTATTACAGTAATTACCGCACAGGCAAAATTTACAAAAGATACCGGGTATGGCTGTAGCCCGCTGCCAGTGAAATTTACCAACACATCCAGCAGTATAAACAACATCAGTTTTATATGGAATTTTGGAAATGGCAGCACTAATACGCAGCCCCAACAGGGAACAGTAATTTTTAATAGCAGTCCGGATAACAGAGATACAACTTACCTGGTAACGTTAAAAGCATACAATGGCTGCGATACTACAGTTTGGAGAGATAGTGTAAAAATCAGGGCCAATCCAAAGGCAATTTTTGGGGTAGATACAACAGCCGGTTGCTCACCTTTTATGGTAGTTGTAAACAATACTTCGCTGGGTGCACCCAATACCTATTACTGGAATTTTGGTAACGGTCATTTGGATACAACATACACTACGGGCACTTTAAATTATACGTATAATATAGGTAACAGAACAGATACTTTTACGATACAATTAATTGCTGCCAACGAATGTAAAAGAGATACACAAGTTATTGATGTTAGGGTAGCAGCCAATAATATACAACCCAGGATAAATATCAATGGTAGTGATTTGTATGGCTGTGCGCCGCATATTGTATCATTTAATAATGGTACAACGGGAGCAACTTCCTTTACCTGGAATTTTGGTGATGGCACACCCAATGTTATCACCAATAATGGCCAAAGCAGTGTGGTGCATGCTTTCAATAATGCAGGCATATATACCATTCGGATTGATATTACAAATGGTTGCAGTGATACTACCGTTTACAGGGCTGTTACCGTGTATAACAAACCAGTTGCAGTATTTACGAACAATGCAAATCTTTATTGTTTAGGCGATACAGTTAAAGTAAATAACACTTCTTTAAATGCAACCAATTACCAATGGTTTTGGGGAGATGGTACCGCAAGCACCGGTTTAAATCCTCCACATTTGTATACAGCTTCGGGTAACTATACTATTTATTTAAGGGCAGAAAAATCAAACAATTTTGGATTGGTTTGTTTTGATACTATTGTAAAATCAATCACCGTATTGGGTAAACCCAATGTTACTGTTGCGTCAAACATAGGGTCTGTAAATTGTGCACCCTTTACTTTATCTGTAACAGCTCCGGGCATTATCAATGAAAATACAAACTGGTATTTTTATGATAGCACTGTTGCTTCCTCCATCATTACTTTAACCGGAACAACTGCACAATATATCTTTACCAAACCGGGTACTTTTTATGTAAAACTATTGGCCCGAAATATTGCTGGCTGCGCCGATAGCACCATAATATCTTTTACAGTAAATGGTAAGCCCAGCGCATCATTTACGCCGGCCGGATTGTCAATATGTACCAGAGATACAACCGTTTCGTACATTAATACCACTACTTATAATGGAAACGATCCTATAAAGTATAGCTGGCTGGTAGATAATGAACCACTCTCTATTAACGGTAATTTTACCCATCAATATACAGTACCGCCTTTGGCAATTTTACCACGTGTGTTTACTACATCCCTAATCGCTAGTAACACCGTGGGGTGTAGTGATACTGCAAAAGTTACCCTGCAAATGAATCCCATAGCAAAGGCGCAATTTAGTATTGTAAATCCTAATACCTGTGTACCATTTATTGCAACTATCAACAATACCACTACTTATGCAACGCTGTACAAATGGCTGGTGAATGGGGTATTGGTTAGTACACATGCTGCACCTGTAATTGTAATCGCCCAAGCGGCCACTTTACATACGGTTACATTAATTGCGGATAATATTTATGGCTGTAAGCCGGATACTTTTTCGATTACTTTTACTTCCAGAATAAAGCCTGCCATTGCCTTTACGGTTAGTGATACTTTAGGCTGCACGGGAGTATTAAATGTTGGTACCAGCAATACTACTACAAATGCCAGTTCCTATAGTTGGGATTGGGGCGATAATACATCTACCACCACCTTTACCAGTCCAACACACTTGTATACCACTCAGGGTCAATACTTAATTACACTGGTAGCCAGCGATGGTGTTTGCACTGATACCGCCAGTCAACTGGTAAAAGTTTCCATTAAACCACTGGCTGATTTTGCTGTAAATACTATTCTCACCTGCGATACAGCGAGGGTACAACTAACCAACCAAACCATCAATGGAAATAGTTATCTGTGGAGCTTTGGAGATGGTACCACCAGCACAGCAATTAACCCAGTAAAATCATTTGCACCCAACGCCAATCCTTATACAATTAAATTAGTTGCTTACAGCACATTCGGTTGTAAAGATTCGGTTGTAAAACCTAATCTGGTATTGGCTAAAGTGCCGCCGGCTTCCGACTTTTTTATAAGTCCTACGCCGGTGACAACAGTACCTAATTATACTTTTAGTTTTAATAATCTTACGCTAAATAGTACCAATTATCAGTACCTGTGGTCGTTGGGTGATGGAACTTTTGCGGATACCAGGGATATCATCAATCATAAATACACAGATACCGGTAATTACCCGATCAGGTTAATAGTGCTGGATAGAATTTCCAATTGTGCTGATACGACTATTAAGATTGCACGCATTGATGGTTTCCCCGGCTGGATGTATATTCCCAATGCTATTTGTCCTAATTGTTTGCAGGAAAATTTAAGAACCTTCTTGCCAAAAGCAGTTGGTTTAAAGGAATATCGCCTGCAAATATTTACCACTTGGGGAGAATTGATTTTTGAAAGTACCAGTCTTGACAGCAAGGGTGCGCCTAATCAGCCGTGGGATGCAAAATATAAGGGCAGTTTAGTACAACAGGATGTGTACGTGTGGAAAATTCAGGCAAAATTTGCGAATGGTTCTGAGTGGCTTGGTATGATTTATCCGGGAGAAACAAAATATAAAAAGGCAGGAAGTATCACCGTAATCAAATAAAAAATCAGGATCATTTTTTAAACTTTAATATCAGAAGTATGAAAAAATATTTACTAACAGGGTTTATTTTTTTTGGGGGAAAAATTTTTGCGCAGGACCCATTTTTTACGCAGGCATTTAATGCACCGCTTACACTAAACCCTGCAACAGCAGGCAATGCAGAAATGGATCTAAGGTTTACGGCAACCTATAAACGCCAATGGATAAATGTGCCTTCCTTAATGCAATATGCAGCGGTGGGTGTAGATCGCTATGTTAAAAATTTGCATGGTGGCATTGGGCTGCTGCTAACCAATTCAAAAGAAGGGTATTTAAACAAAAATAGTTTACATGCTATGTATTCGTATGCGCTTTGCTTACCCAATGCAAGGCTGCATTTGGGTTTACAGGCAGGTGTTGCTAACCGTAGTATTAATTACAATAAATTATATTTTAGTGATCAGATAGATAATACCGGCATTATACCAGGAGCTATATCGGGCGTAGACATTGCTTTAAATAACAATAAATATTTTGCTGATTTTGCAGCCGGCTTTTTATTGTATTACAGTGATAATTGGATGATTGGTGGCGGGGCTCAGCATATTAATCAACCTGATGAATCGTTAACCTCCAACACCTACAGTAAACTTCCCCGAAGATGGTTTACTTATGCTCGTTATAAAATGGATATTGATGAAGCCGGAGATTCTTATTTCTTACCCAGTATCATATATTATCAACAGGCTAAAAGTAATTCTGTAAGTGTTGGTTGTGAATATAAGAATGCCAGAATGGCTATCGGAGCTTGGTACAGAGGCAATGTGAATTTTAAAAATAGCGATGCTTTTGCTATAACACTTAGCCTTGATTTATTCGACAGACGGTATAATGAAACAGATAGGGCAAGGGTTGCAATGTCTTATGATGCAACTACCGGTAGACTTGGTTTTTCCAGAAGTGCTGGCAGTGGTGAAGGTGCTTTTATATGGGAAAAACTAACACCCAATGGCATTCGCTCTGCAGAAAGGTGCGATGAAGATTATACAATGAAGGGTACGCCTTGTCCACAGCGGTTTTGAAAAATATAATCGCCACTTTACATTGTTCAGTTTTGTAATTAAGGATTTTAAAGCAACCCATTTCTTTTAATATATGTAACACCAAATTTTTTTATTCATGCAGGCTTATAACCTCTTTAACTGCATACTTTTAAATCAATCAGCGCAAATTGCCTAAATATTGGTATTTTTATTTAGTAAAAAAATACTTTAAATATCAGCTTTGCCATCTAAAAAAATTATCGTCGTTAGTAGCTTGCTATTGGTTGTAGCCAGTAGTTTTTTATATGTCACCAAGCGGCCACCAGTTGATTTTACCACACAGGTTAAGCCCATCATTAATAAAAATTGTATTACGTGCCATGGTGGTGTAAAACAAAAGGGCGGATTTAGCCTTTTGTTTAGAGAAGAAGCATTGGCTAAAACAAAATCAGGAAAGCAAGCCATCATTCCCGGCGATCCTGAAAACAGTGAAATGATC
>JANXSK010000069.1 GCA_025352695.1 Ferruginibacter sp.
AAGACGAAAAGAACAAACACAAAATTTTAGCTCAAAAAAAACAGTACACCCCCATTTGCAAAAACAATTTGACTTTTGAATGGTAGTAAGCTATTCCTTAGATTTATATAGCAAAGTTTAAATTATCTCGGACAACAATAAATATTATACTTTAAACTGGTTAAAACGATACCATAATATTTTATGCCTGCATTTACAACACAACCAAGTATGTATATTATTTAAAAAATCATAGATGCCCTTAATTAAATAATTAAAATAAATTTTTTAAAACTAAATATGTTAGTATATTTGTACTAATCAAATTAGTTGTATTATGTCACAAGCAGGACAAAACCTTAAATATCTTCGCAAATTACGTGGTTGGACACAA
This sequence comes from Ferruginibacter sp., assembly GCA_025352695.1. Lineage (GTDB taxonomy): Bacteria > Bacteroidota > Bacteroidia > Chitinophagales > Chitinophagaceae > Ferruginibacter. The sequence goes on from JANXSK010000069.1 coordinate 374, forward strand.
GAAGAATTTGCAGTAAAATTAAGTATTAAGCGTTCCTTAATAGGCGCTTATGAAGAAGAGCGGGCAGACCCCCGTATTGAAGTGCTTGAAATTGTTGGTGATATTTTTAAACTTAGTTTAGATGAATTATTACTTCACGATTTAAGCAATACAGGTAGTAATTATTTAGCTAAAAGAAGACAACAAAAAATGATGTCTGCCGAAAGAAACATCATACATTTTGTGCCTGTGAAAGCTGCCGCAGGTTATTTGGCCGGTTATGCAGACACTGAATTTATTGATGAGTTAAATACTTTTACTTTACCCATGCTTTCGGGAGGTAATTATCGTGCTTTTGAAATAATAGGAGACAGTATGATGCCAACACCAAGTGGTAGTATTATTGTAGGTGAAAAAATTGACACTACTGAAGAATTAAAAAATGACCAGGCATATATAGTAGTAAGCCGACATGAAGGGATTGTGTACAAACGAGTTATTAAAAATAATAAAAATAAAAATAAACTCACGCTTGTAAGTGATAATCCACAGTACCAGCCCTATCAGGTAAATACAGAAGACGTGGTAGAATTATGGCAGGCACAAATGGTAATTAGTAAAGTAAGTCAGCAACAAAGATGGGATATGAACTCGTTGGCAACTATGGTAAACAACTTACAAACACAGGTTAGCTCACTAAAGAAAAAAATGAATTAAATTATTACGATTTATTTAGCGTCAAAGGTTACGTAAGCTTGTATATTTTAGTTTGGCTGATACAGTTATTTACAAAATAAAAATTGCATTAACGGCATAAAAATCATAAAACGCTTTGTAAGAAAATGGAAAAATTGATCGTTAAAAATAGTATTTTAATAAATGCTGATCGCTCTGTTGTTTGGGATGCATTGGTTAATCCTGAAAAAACGAAACAATATATGTTTGGTTGTGCAACAGTATCCAACTGGAATGTTGACAGTCCTTTACTTTGGCAAGGAAGTTACGAAGGAAAAGATATGGTTTTTGTAAAAGGCATTATTATTGATATTGAACCAGGCAGGTTTTTGAAATATTCGGTTATAGACCCCAATTCTTCAATTGCTGATATTCCAGAAAATTACCTAAATGTTACCTATAAGTTAGAAGAACAAAACGGGTTAATAAATTTAACCGTTACACAGGATGGTTTTGAAAATGCCGAGGAAGGAGAAAAGAGATATCAGGATGTTCAAAATAATGGTGAAGGCTGGAATCCTATTTTAGTTGAAATAAAAAAATTAGTCGAATCAAATTAATTAAAATAAAGAATAAAAAAACGATTGCAAATACCATTTTAGTTTTTAATTTAGCAAGCTCAAGGTTTTATATTTAAAAAAATATACAAAGTAAATTCTCATAATTTTAAAATTCAGATACATCGCTTTAACATTAAAACACTTAATTATGATCAAGTTACAAATCGTTGGCAATCTCGGTAAAGATTGTATCGTAAAAGAAGTAAACGGAAAAAACGTAATCAATTTCAGCGTAGCGCATACTGAGCGATACAAAGATAATCAGGGTAACCAAAAAGAAAGAACTACCTGGGTTGAATGTGCCTATTGGACAGATAAGACTGCAGTAGCTCAATACCTCACCAAAGGAAAAACGGTATACGCAGAGGGTTCTCCTGAAGCAGATGTTTACATGAATAAAGACAACCAGGCAGCAGCAACTTTAAGAATGCGGGTACAAAACATTCAGTTATTGGGTGGCAATGGTGGAGATATTCCACAGCAACAAAATTCAGGAAACAGCAGCAACAGTTCGTCTTCTTACACAACTTCCCCCAATAATACAGCAGTATCATCAGCTGCAAGCATATCATCTGAAGCCGCAGATGATCTTCCATTTTAAATTTGACAGAAACTATATTTATTATTACTGCGACGCAAAATTTGCGTCGCTTTTTTTGAAATAGATAGTAGACGCTGTCTAATCTATAAAAAGATATTTAGGGTCTGCTGATTTTCTTTAGACTCCATTAACCCAAAATTTGCAGTAGAGTTATCCTGTAAGACTTAATGGCAGTTTTGTATTTTCAATAAAGGAGAAAAGGCTGTCGTACCATTGCCTTCGTTTTAGCGGCACAGACATTTTTAGCA
>JANXSK010000079.1 GCA_025352695.1 Ferruginibacter sp.
TGATTTTTATTTTCGGATAAATGCCCTGCATAATAACTGGCAAAAATTTTAGAATAAGGAAACAATGCAGCAAATCCATTCAGCTTAAAAAAAGATGCTATTAATGTAGGAAATCCCCGCTTGCTTTCTCTTAAATATTTACCTGTGCCATCAATCATCCTGATTCCTAAAGCACCAATATTTTTAGCCGATTTAAAAAACGCAAGGCATTTCTCAAAACAATCTTCTGCAACAAGTGTATCTGGATTTAAAAATAAAATGTATTTACCTTGGGCACGTTGCAATGCAATGTTATTTGCTTTGGAAAATCCAATATTATTTTCGTTCCAAATAAAATGAACAGTAGCAAACTTTTTACTAAAAAAATCCCTGCTTCCATCCGTAGAATTATTATCAATTACTATAATTTCTACCGCTATATTTTTACTGGCATTAATAACCGAGTAAAGACATTGTTCGGCAAAATATTTTACGTTGTAATTAACTATAATAACGGAGAGTTGCAATATTGAATAATTTAAGTGTACGAAATACGATTTTTTATAGCACTATTCAAAATAGTATGGATAATTAACATTGTTTGAGAGGACTTGCTAATAACTTTACAAAAAATACATTTATGGAAATAAAAAAATTAGGCTCGCAAGGATTAACCGCTTCGCAACTTGGCCTCGGATGTATGGGAATGAGCGAATTTTATGGTGTAAGAAATGATGAAGAATCTATTAAAACCTTACATCGAGCCTACGAAATAGGCGTAAATTTTTGGGATACTGCAGATATGTACGGTCCGTTTATTAATGAAGAATTAGTTGCTAAGGCATTAAAAGGAATACGCAAGCACATTACACTTGCTACAAAATTTGGCATATTAAGAAATCTTTCTAACCCTACCAAACGTGGCTTTAGCGGCAAACCAGACTATGTAAAATCAAGTTGCGAAGGAAGTTTAAAAAGGCTGGCAACAGAAGTAATTGATCTGTATTATTTACATCGGGTTGACCCTTCAACACCCATTGAAGAAACGGTAGGTGCCATGGGCCAATTGGTGGCAGAAGGAAAAGTGAGAGGTATTGGTTTATCTGAAGTATCAGCAACTACTTTGCGAAAGGCACATGCAATTTTCCCCATAACTGCGGTACAAAGCGAATACTCTCTTTTTACCCGGGATCCAGAAGATGAAATAATAAGTACCTGCAAAGAATTGGGAATTGCATTTGTGCCTTACAGTCCATTGGGTCGTGGATTTTTAACAGGACAAATAAAAACTTTTGATGATTTTGATGCAACAGACTATCGGCGATTTTCACCAAGATTTCAGGGAGATAATTTTGAAAAGAATCTACAGCTAGTTAATCAAATAGTTAAAATGGCGCAACAAAAAGGATGTTCTTCTTCTCAACTGGCTTTAGCATGGGTGATGGCACAGGGTGATTTTTTATTTCCTATTCCTGGTACTAAAAGAATAAAATATTTAGAAGAAAACGTTGGTTCACTAAACATTCATTTTACCAAAGAAGAACTAGCGGAATTAGATGCCATTTTTCCTAAAGATGCTGTAAAAGGTTTAAGGTATCCCGAGCAAATGATGGGATCATTAAATGGTTAGAAGCCACTACCTGAAGGGGAATACAAGTATGCTACTTTGCAGACAATTGGTATTTATGGAAAGATTGGCTAGCTTCTAAATTGTAAAAAGGATAAGGACAGAAATTAAATGCCTTAACGGCTAAATCACCCTTCGCTACTTATCTTTGCAACATGATTAAATCTACTTTACTAAAAGCAACAGAGGCTGGTGCAAAGGAGTTGGTACGTTTTTTTAATGGTGAGTTTAAAATTACCAATAAAGAAGGTATTAATAACCCGGTAACAGAAGCAGATCATGCTTCTGAAAAAGCCATTTTTGAAGTGATAAAAAATGAATTTCCCGATCATTTTATTTTAAGTGAAGAAGCCGGCGAAATTAAAATGGATAGTCAGTACAAATGGGTCATCGACCCAATTGATGGTACCATCAACTTTGCCAATGGAATTCCGATTTGCTGTGTTAGTATTGCGGTTGAATACCAGGGTAAAATAATAATGGGGGCAGTATATAACCCGCTGCTGAAAGAATTTTATTTTGCTGAGAAAGGAATGGGTGCGACATTGAATGATAAAAAAATAGCCGTAAGCAATAAAACTGAGGTGGTTAATACTTGTTTGGTTACTGGCTTTCCTTATACTTATCTTGATACACCAAACGGCCCTTTGCAGGTATTTGAAAAATTAATCAGAAAGGGTGTTCCGGTTAGGCGTTTAGGAAGTGCAGCCATTGATCTGTGCTGGGTTGCCGCAGGCCGCTTTGATGGATTTTACGAACATAAATTACAGGCCTGGGATAGTGCAGCCGGATTTTTAATGGTAGAAGAAGCCGGCGGAAAAGTAACAGATTTTGAAGGAAACTATTATACTGTTTATCAACCACACCTGCTGGCAACAAACGGAAAAATACATGATGAAATGCTTGGAATAATAAACGGTAAAGGACTGTAATTGTACCACTATCCATAAAGGATAATAAATAAAGTTTAATTTTTTTACAAATAAATAGTTTTGCTGACGAGTTACAATATACATACTGCTCATCATCCTACTATAGTAAATAGTATCGTAACATGAGTAATGAAAGAACAGAAATAAATGCTTTAGGAGAGTTTGGTTTAATAGATCATCTTACCCAAAACAATGAAACAAGAAATGCCTCCACTATTTTAAGTATAGGGGATGATGCTGCAATACTGGATCATTTTGGCAAACAAATAGTAGTAACAACTGATATGCTGATAGAAGGCATTCACTTTGACCTGATGTATACGCCCTTAAAGCACCTGGGTTATAAGAGTGTAATTGTAAATTTAAGTGATGTTTATGCCATGAATGCTACACCTACGCAGATAACTTTAAACATAGCATTTAGTAATCGTTTTAGTTTGGAAGCACTGGATGAATTTTACGAAGGAGTTTATGCTGCCTGCCAAAGATATGGAGTAGATCTTATTGGAGGCGATACGACATCTTCGCAAAAAGGATTTGTGATTTCTATTACTGCTATCGGAGAAGTTACGCCGGATAAATTTGTAAAAAGAAGTACTGCCCAAAAAGGAGACTTACTTTGTGTAAGTGGATTTTTAGGAGGTGCTTTTTTAGGACTAACGATTCTTGAAAGAGAGAAAAGAATTTTTGCAGAAACTGGTGCTCAACCCGATCTTGAAAACCAGGCTTACATTGTTGGACGCTTATTAAAACCCGAGGCAAGAAAAGATATAATTGAATTTTTTGTGGAGAAAGAAATCATTCCAACTTCTATGATTGATGTAAGTGATGGCCTCAGTAGCGAAGCCCTGCATATTTGCAAACAAAGTAACTTGGGTTGTATTATTTATGAAGATAAGATACCGGTACATGAAGATGCCCGACAGTTTGCCTACACCTTAGAGTTAGACCCAACTGCATGTGCTTTAAGTGGTGGCGAAGATTATGAATTGCTATTTACACTTTCCCAAACAGATTATGATAAAATTGTACTAAATGAACAAATCAGTGTAATTGGGTACATGACCGAAGCAAAAGAAGGAACACATATATTAACAAGAGGTGGTAATAAACATAAACTTGTTGCGCAGGGATGGAACCATATACAGCAATCTTTGTAATTTGTAAGATATTAAATCATTTAGATAAAATAATTCTGCGCTCTGCGAATTCAAAATTAATTTTCTAGACATATAAATGGCAACATGAAATTTATTATTTTATTTCTTATAGGTATAACAATAGTTACTACTTTATATAAATACAGATATTATAAAGCTTATGATGGCATTAAAAGAGCTACTTTTTTCTCATTAATTCTTTACCCGGTTATTTTTTCTTGCCTAGTAATAATTTCATTAATTTATATTACTTTAAAACACTAATCTAATTAATAAATAGAGAACAAACTACTAAAATTGGAAAAACTTATTCATTCAACAGCACACAATCTAAAATGATTAAAAAGGATTTTTTTACCTTGGTTGTGCTAATTTTAGTATGTACAAGTTGTGCTGTCAGCAATAAAAATTATAACCCAAACAAAAAATTTAGCCGGCAGGAATTACAAAAAGATTACACACTACTAAGAAATATACTGGAAAAAAAACATCCTGCCCTTTATTGGTATACACCAAAAGAAAGCATGAATTATTATTTCGACAGCCTTTACAATAATATTGCAGATTCTATGACAGAGCTGCAATTTGGCTGGCAGGTATTATCTCCGCTTACACAAAAAATTCATTGTGGCCATACCAGTTTTAGTATGAGCCAATCCTGGTATAAATATACCAGGGATAAAATCATTCCTTCTTTTCCGCTTTTTGTTAAATTAATTGGCGACACAATGGTAGTAACAGGCAACCTTAACCGAAAAGATTCGGTGATCAAAAAAGGTACTTTGATTACTTCAATTAATGGCATTCGCAATCATGAAATTATTCAACAGCTATTTCAATACTTACCATTAGATGGCTATGCTGATAATGTAAATTATGTACGTGTCAGCAACAACTTTCCTTATTTTCACCGCAATGTTTATGGCATTTATAAAAATTATAGGGTAGGATATATTGACAGTATAGGTATTGAAAAAACGAAATTATTGCCTATGTTTTCTCCCTTAATAGATTCTTCCCAAAAAAAATTGAAACGTTCACCTGGTAACAAACCTACAGGAGAACCCTCAAAAAAAGAAAGGAGGGAAAGTTTTCGTTCATTACTACTTGATACAAATAGTAACACTGCAATAATTACGCTGAATACTTTTAGTACAGGTGGCGGCAGGCATTTACGCAGTTTTATAAAACATTCATTTAAAAAAATCAGCCAGCATAAAATAAACAATCTAATTCTCGATCTGCGTGGTAACGGCGGAGGTGATATAAATATGTCTGTGTTGCTTACAAAATATGTACGCGACAGCTCTTTCAAAGTAGCAGATACGGCGTATTCAATATCTAAATCTTTTGGCCACTATACCAAATATATTAAGCAGGGATTTTTTAATAATATCGGTTTACTATTTGCAACTAAAAAACGAAAAGATGATAATTATCATTTTGCTTATTGGGAAAAACATTGGTTTCACCCAAAAAAAAATAACCATTTTGATGGTAAAATTTATGTGCTCATCAACGGACCTACTTTTTCAGCATCAACGATATTTTGTAATGCTGTAAAGGGACAGCACAATGTAACCTTAGCTGGAGAAGAAACAGGTGGTGGCTGGTATGGTAACAGTGGTTTACTAATTCCTGATATTACTTTACCCATAACAAAATTAAGGGTACGATTACCCTTTTTTAAAATAGTACAGTTTAATCATGTAGCAAAAAATGGCAGAGGAGTATGGCCGGATATTTTTATTCCCCCAACAGTTGAAGGTGTTAGAAAAGGTATTGACAGAAAAATGGAAATCGTAAAAGGAATTATAAAAGAAAACAATACTGCCAACTAAACTTTTTATAAATTAATTGTAAAGTCATCAGCATCCTTCCAAAAAGGAAACTGCGTTCTTGCTTTATCTACATCTTCCTTTTGCAGTGTTATTGTAAACACATCTTCCTCATCAGCCATGTGGTATAATACCTGGCCGAGTGGGTCAATTACCAAGCTGTTCCCGCTGTGATAAATATTTTTATTATCCTTACCAACACGGTTAACACCGGCCACATAACATTGATTTTCTATTGCCCTGGCACACAACAATGTTTTCCATGCATGGCTTCTTCTTTCTGGCCAATTAGCAACATAAATTAACAGGTGATACTCATTTTCTGTTTCAGTAATCTGCTGGCGGCTCCAAACAGGAAATCGAAGATCATAGCAAATCATCAGGTTAATTTTCCAACCTTTTACAGATGCTATCAAACGTTTATTGCCTGCTGTATAATGCTTGTCTTCTTCCCCAAATGCAAATAAATGATGTTTGTCATAATAACCAAGTTGCCCGTTTGGTAGCATCCAAATTAAGCGGTTAAAATATTTACCATCCACTTCAATAATTATACTTCCTGTAATAATTATTTTATTGGTTTCTGCAATTTCCTTCATCCATTGAACGGTTTCACCTTCCATTGTTTCGGCAAACAATGCTGGCTGCATGCTAAACCCAGTTGTAAACATTTCGGGTAGCACAACAATCTCAGTTCTTTGTTCAATATTCTCAATCTTTGCTTTTAGCCGCTCCAGATTTGCAGCCTTGTTTTCAAAAACAAGATCCGTTTGTATAATTGTAAGGGTAAGAGATGACATGGCTAATTATTTAAAAACAAATTTACGATAAATTAAAAAAATATTTTTAGTGTAGCATAAAAGCAAAAAATAACGTTGGCTAAAAATAAAAATTATTGTCCAGGCTATAAAGCAATGTGGTAAATCGTTGTGTCACTCTCTTGTACAAAAATAGCCCTATTGAACTTTCAACTAAGCGTAGGAGGAATGTATAAATCTGTAACCTATATGTACAAAAAACGCCGTTTATTTCTAAACGGCGTTCATCATTATTTTTAAAAATAAATTTATTTATTTCCTGTCCGTTGTGCTCCGTAACCACGCCTGCCTCCCCTGTCGCTGGAGTGCATGTTACGACCTTTACCAAAGGTTTGAATTTTTGGTCCGCCCACTTGTGGCACAAATGAACCGGCACTTAACGGATAGGGATGGCTATTTACTACAGGAATATTTTTAGCAATCAGCTTTTGAATATCCTTCAGTTCTGTTCGTTCTTCCTGATCGCAAAAAGAAATAGCGATACCTGTATTACCAGCCCTGCCAGTACGGCCAATTCTATGAACATATGTTTCAGGAACATTTGGCAACTCAAAATTTATAACATGCGTTAGTTCATCGATATCAATTCCTCTTGCCGCAATATCTGTTGCTACCAAAACC
>JANXSK010000101.1 GCA_025352695.1 Ferruginibacter sp.
AGTATTTTACGGCTACACATTGCCGTTAGGCTTTGATTATGGCGGCCCTTTATTCTTTTCACAATATTCATTTTTAGGATTGAATCCACATGGTTTAAAAGATGAGTATGCAGATTACTGGGAACAAAATAAAAATCATACTCTTATCAATCATGCTTATTGTATAGACAACCCCAAAGCATTTAAAGGATATGGAGAAAAATGCTGGGGTCTTACTGCTTCTGATACCTATAATGGATACAATGCATTCTCCCCTACCAATGATGAAGGTACTATTACACCAACTGCAGCTTTAAGTGCATTCCCCTACACACCTGAGTTTTCAATGAAAGCGTTAAAGCATTTTTATTATGATCTGGGTGATAAAATATGGAGTCCATATGGTTTTGTAGATGCTTTTAATGAAACTAAAAACTGGTATGCACAAAGCCATTTGGCCATAGACCAGGGGCCTATTATCGTAATGATAGAAAATTATCGTAGCGGTTTACTGTGGAAATTATTTATGAGCTGCCCTGAAATACACAAGGGGTTAAACAAATTAGGATTTACTCTTCCCAACAATTAAATAACTTTTTAAAAAGGGCGCACAACTATTTAGATAAAAGGGTACTAACAATTTTTTAAAATATAGGTTTTAATATATTTTATCGGTATTGTAATAATTTAGTATGAATATATTCGTTAAGGGTATATTCAGAGAAATAAATTTCAAAGCTTTTGGGATTAACTTTACTAAATTGAATAAGATACAAGTTAAAAATATACATTTAAAAAGATTTCTATGTAGGTTGCTATTAGGTTGTATTGCTTTATTAGTAGTATTAACAGCACTTTTTTATATTACCTCTGGGCCTAAAAATACTAACAACTTTATTGGACCCCGAAGCGTTACCATCCAGTATAAAAATGGCCAGTATAGTTTTTATAAAAATGGTAAACCATTTCTTGTAAAAGGAGGTGCAGGTTATACTTATGTAAAAGAAATGGCTGCATGTGGTGGTAATACAATTATTTGTTGGGATACTGCTAAAATAGAAAATGCGCTAAAAGAAGCCGAGCAATATCATGTATCGGTTATTATTGGTTTAGATGTACCTGGCGGCCATGAAATTGAATTTTACAACGATCAAGAAAAGGTAACTGCATTATATAAAGCCTATTCTAACCTAATTCTCCGGTATAAAAATCATTCATCATTATTGGCATGGTGCCTTGGCAACGAATTATCAATGCCTTATTCTTTAACCCCTTCACCATTTTACAAATCTTACAATGGTTTATTGAGTATGATGCATAATAATGATCCGCATCATCCTGTAGCTACTTCTACTATAAATATTCCAAAAAGACAAATTATTAATATGAAATGGCGAATACCGGCATTGGATTTCATTTGTATTAATACTTATAATAGCCTTAAATCATTACCGCAAGAACTTAATAAAATTAAAATGTTTTGGGATGGTCCTTATCTCGTGGGAGAATGGGCACCGGCTGGAGGATGGGAAGCGAATGTAACTGCCTGGGATGCACCGATAGAGAATACAAGTACCAAAAAGGCGCAACAATACTATGAGTTCTATACTAAATATATGCCATTGAAAGATCCCAGGTTTTTAGGTTCACTGGTATTTTATTGGGGAGGTAGCAGGCAGGAGTACACACCCACCTGGTACGGTATATTTAATGAAAAAGGTTTTTCAACAGAAATAAAAGAAACGATGTATGATTGCTGGAAAGATACAATTACCAGCCATGTTGCCCCAAAACTGCAACAAATGTTAATCGACAAACTTGGTGCAAAGGATAACATTATTGTAAGTCCGGGTAGCCAACACAATGCATCCGTACTATTAGGTACAATGCATACTGGAGATACCTTAAAATACCACTGGGAAATTTTAAAAGAAGACTGGCAGCATTGGGGACGAACATGGAATAATTTTAAAAAGCCACAACAAGAACAAGGATTGCTATTTGATAGCACCTTGCAAAATACCAGTTTTAAAGCGCCCTTAAAAGAAGGGCCTTACAGGGTATTGCTTACTGTTTATAATTCAAAAGGGTATTGTGCAACAGCCAACGTACCAATTTATGTAATTGAATAATGAAATTTAACCCAACACCAATACAATCACCTTCTGCAAAAGAAAAGGTAGCACTTAGGTTGATGATATTCATCGGTGTAATATCTATTGCATTTTTTTTATACAATATGTTCAAAAGAAGTAATATTAGTTATTATCCTTTGTACATTTTGCTGATGTTAACACTGGTGTATTATAGCCTTAAATACCTGCATGAATGGTATCATTATTTTACTATAGGGACATATAAAAAACCGGTATCAGCAAAAAAATATACAGTAGATGTTTTAACTACCTATTGTGCCGGCGAACCTTTTGATATGCTAGAAGAAACACTGATAGCTATTCAAAATATTACCTATCCACATACTGCCTGGTGTTGTGATGAGGCAGATGATCCTAAAGTAAAGCAATTGTGTATACAGTTAAGTGTAAGACATGTAACCAGAACAGTTAAAAAAGATGCCAAAGCTGGTAATATCAACAATGCCTTGCAACAAGCTTCCGGCGAACTGTGCCTTGTGCTTGATCCAGACCATATACCGGCACCTAATTTTTTAGATGAGGTGGTAGCTTATTTTGAGGATGATTCTATTGGTTTTGTACAAGTAGTACAAGCCTATTATAACCAGTCAGAAAGCCTGGTAGCCAAAGGAGCCGCACAACAAACTTATCAGTTTTACGGCCCCATGATGATGGCCATGCATAGCTATGGCACGGTACAGGCAATAGGGGCTAATTGTACTTTTAGAAGAGCCGCACTCGATTCTATCGGTGGCCATGCCAGTGGATTATCTGAAGATATGCATACAGCAATGCAATTGCATGCAAAGGGCTGGCAATCGCTTTATGTACCTGTTATACTTACTAGGGGATTGGTACCTGCAACCATGTCATCTTATTACAAACAACAATTAAAATGGAGCCGGGGCACGTGGGAGCTATTGATTACAAGCTATCCAATGCTGTTTAATAAATTCACCTGGCGTCAAAAAATACATTACGGCACATTACCTTTTCATTATCTCTGCGGACTTATTTTTTTTATTAATTTTTTAATTCCAGTTGTTTCTTTATTTACAGGCTATATCCCTTTAAAAATGGATGTGGTTAGTTTTTCTTTGGCGGTTTTTCCTTTTTTTGCCATGGTTATCCTTATCAGGCATTATGTTCAAAAATGGGTAGCAGAAGAGTCGGATAGAGGCTTTCATTTAATAGGAGGTATCTTGCAAATTGGTACTTGGTGGATACATTCCGTTGGATTTTTTTATACTATACTTCGTAAAAAAGTACCCTATATCCCTACTCCAAAAAATGACAATGATCCCTTACCATTTTTGCTTAATCTGCCCAATATATTGGTAGCTGTAATATCGTTGATTGCAATTATATACGGCCTTTGGTATGACTATACGCCCTACACTATTTTTATGGTTTTTTTGGCTGCGTTACAAATTTTTTTTATGGTATTTATTTTATCCATTTCAGGATATACCAGCAAAACCAGTAAGATTAATACTTTAGCACTCCGACTTAGACAAAATACTGCACTCATTGAAAGAACACATGGATTTTTAAGAAGTTATTCAATACCTCTTTCAATTGTAGTAATTGTTTTATTTACATTTGGCTTTTGGAAACAACAACAGTTATCTACTTATTTACCAAAGCCATTACCGGGATTGCAGGTTTTTTATAAAGGGTTACATCAATCGGCCAATGCCGGATCTGCTTTATTACAACAAAATATTTCAATCGCTGAAGAAAGAAATGACATTGCAATAATTTCTTTTGAAATACCCTGGGGTGAAGGAGAAAATAACAAGTTAGATTTAGCCAGTCTGCAAAAAGTTTATAGCCTCAACGCCATCCCATTACTGCTATTGAATGCCTGGCAAAAAGATAGCGCCTCTGCTGTTGCAAAAGATACCGCAGTAGTGCGCCACATTAGAGAAGGTAAATATGATACGATTCTTTTGTCTTTTGCTACACAAATCGCTCAATTAGATAAACCAATTTTTTTGCAGTTTAGTACAGCTGCTGTTCAAAATAAATTTCCGCTATTGGCTTATGATAATTCCAGACCCGAAGATTTTATAGCATCCTGGCGGTATGTGCACCAGTTGTTTAATAAGGCAGGTGCAGCAAAAGTTATTTGGATATGGACTCCCCGTAACACTACTTCAGTAAATACTTTTTTTCCGGGAAAAAATTATGTAGACTGGCTTGGTATAAACCTAGCCGAAATAAATACAATTGCCAATAACTATAGTTTTGATACTATTTACCGTCCTTTTCACGAGATGCCATTTTTAAAAGCAGGGTTACCAGTAATAATTACAGCAGCCCCAGAGTATGCCGTTAATAATAAAAAATGGTGGAATGAAGCCTGGCAAACAATTGATACCGCTTTTACCGAAATTAAATCAGTGATGGTTGCTGCTACTGATAACAAATTAAGACAGTTAGGTAATAATCTACCAGCTAGAGAAGCTATAAACAATGTAATGGCAAATGCACCCATTGGTAGCATGGCAAATAATTTACAGGTGGGTATATTGCCTAAGGCGATAAAAGAAAATCAATTATACCAATTACCTGTTAACACTAAAAATATTATTTATGATAAAGGATTCTATTGGTTTAGAAACAGGCACACCTTAAATTTAAAAACACTTGAAGCTGATGTAGCAGCAATGAAACAACTTGGTATCAATACCGTAGAAAGAACAATGCCTGGTTTTTATGATAAAAATTTAAGCAAAGTATTGATAGCAAATGGAATAAACCTGATTCCCCGTTTTTCGTTGTTGGGTAATCCAGAAATGGTGGCTGATGAGGCACTAATGAAAAGGACAAAAAACAAAATACTGACCGTTATAAAAAATAATCTGTCTACAAAAAACATAATTGCATGGAACCTTGGATCGGATGTATTGTTTAGTCTTGCTAACCAAACCTACAAACCAGATTTTTTTTATTACCAGCAAATATATGTAAAATGGCTAGCAGATGTTTGTAGTCAAATTCGATTACTTGATACAGTAAGACCAATAATAATTGACCTGCATTGGGACATGAATGGCCGCAATCGTTTTCGCTATTATAAAGCACATGTACCACAAATTAACTGTTACATGTTGGAGGCAGATGTAAAATATGTGGAATGTTTAAAAGAGCCACTAGAAGAAGGCATGGCCTGGGGAGCAGTACCCGTAGAACTTTGGCCACTTATACCTGCCATCAATAAATCTGGCACCATACCTGCCTGGCAGGATATTGAAAATACAGACTTCATAACTTTAGACGGTTTGGTAGACATGCAGGGTAGAAAAAAAGAATCGTACAATAAAGTGGCAACTGCCTGGTCAAACCAGCCAGCGAATAAATCTGCTATACCAGACATTAAAATTTTAAGACCAGCTAAAACTACCTACGAAAACACTCAGCTTAAATACCATATTTTATATAAAAATGGCAATACCCAATGGAATCTTTATAAAGAGTCCCCAAAAGATATTCGCTTTGAATGGTACCTGGTAAGAATTGATCAGTATGACAATACTATGTTTATTAAAAAGGTAGGAGATGGTACATATCTTGAATTAGATATACCAATGGAGCCGCAATATTACAAGCTTTATATTGAAGCCATCAAAGGGCAGGAAGTAAAGATGGTGAACGCTACATTAAATACGCCGCTTGAATAATCATATTGTGAATAGTCTATAAGTTTATTCATGTCATTATTAATGGCAGGCACAATCGTTTTTTTTAATTCTATCTAAGATCAAAAATAAATACCTTTAGTAACGATTCGTAATTAAAAATGGTAATCCATATTTTAAAATTTCATTCCTCTCAAAAAATAAATTCATAACAATAGCAGGTAAATAAGATTCGAAAAATATAACCTGCCATTAAAAATAAAAACTTCAGTAAATTTTATATTTATTGCTTTGCCCAAAAAATCAATTTCACTACTCTCTTTATTATGCCTTAGTAGTTGCCTCTTTGCTCAAAAAATTAATTTTAAAGATGGTTATTCAAACAACATTAATCCAATTGGAATTGTAAAAAACATTAATGATAATACTTTGCTCGAAATAGTACAGGGGCAAACCTTTCGATATTTCTGGCACTATGCACATCCTGTTAGCGGGCTCGCAAGGGAAAGAGATGTGGCAATAAAGGCGCAATTTTACTAGAATTTTTTCAACGAAGCCTGGGATGAACCCAATCTAAGTCAGAATATATTTGGGGTCGGAAGATTGCGCTATTGGTGGCACTGGCATGGGGATTCTTTCTACTGTGGTAGCAGTAAACCGTGGTTGGATAGAAAGAGATACCCAGTAAAAAGACTAATAAAAATTGCTGACTTTTTATTAAAAGCAGATTGCTATCATGGGAACTATCCACATTTTATGAATGGTACATCAGGTAAAACGGTACCATTTGGCAAGCTGGATGATGGTGCCGCTATTGTAGAAACCTTTTACCTCATGATGGGATTTTTTTATTTTTTGAGTAATATACTTTCATAAGTATCAACCCTAACAACCTAACCGATAGCCTTGGTATTAATTATTTTGAACAGGCACAAAACCATACACTCATCAATCGGGCATATTGCATTAAAAATCCTAAAAAATCTAAAGGCTATGGAAAAAACAGCTCGGGTCTTACTGCAGGCGATAGTTACAAAGGGTATGTAGCCCACTGTCCCGAAGTTGATCTTGGTGTAATACAACCTACGGAAGCATTGTCTTCTATGCCCTTCACACCTGCGTATAGTATGCAGGCGCTTAAATATTTTTATTATGATATCGGTAATAAATTATGGAACGATTATGGTTTTGCAGACTGCTTTAGAGAAACACATAACTGGTATACAAAAAGCCATTTACCGATTGATCAGGGACCAGTTATTGTGCTGATTGAAAATTACCGCACAGGGTTAATAAGGAATTTATCTATTAAAATATCCGACGTGCAAAATGGATTAAAAAAATTAGGATTTAAAAGTAAACAGGTAAAAGAATAAGTTGCAATTGGTATTTTAAAAAATTCTTTTTAATGGGTATAAAAATGAGATTATGAATTTATTTCAATAGAAATTTTAACTGTGTAAAATAGTTATGTTTTGCAACACTAAATTGAAGCTTTAAAGAATTTTTAAAATTCCTTTGCATAAGTTGAGTAATTTTAAAATAGATACTGATAATATATTAAAATAAAAAAATGTCTTATGAGCCGATTCCTATCTCCCATTTCAATTAATACTAAAGCAACCATTGGTATACTTAGAATTATTATCGGTGTAATGATGGTCTATCATGGCTGGGAAGTTTTCAGTATTGCACAAATAAAGGAATATGCACAATGGGATATTTTTAAAAATAGCAGCTCCCCATTAATAATACCCTACATCGGTAAATCTGCTGAACTAATAAGTGGTTTGCTGTTACTGTTAGGATTGTTTACAAGGGTGGGTGCAATTATATTAATAGGCACAATGGCTTTCATAACTTTCTGGGTTGGTAACGGTATCATTTGGTATGGCGATCAGTATCCATTTATGTTTTTGTTATTTGGAGTATTGTTCTTTTTTGTAGGCCCGGGTAAATGGAGCCTAGATCATATTGTGTTTAAGCCAAAATCTAAATACACTTCCTACAAATAATTATGTTATCAACTTTAGTATTTCAATTTAACATCGTTGCAGCACTCCGTTCAAAAGTATTGCTACAATGTGGCATTGGCTGGATGGCTGCAGGGTACTACGCACAGGCACAGTATAAGCAACAAACCTACTGTAATCCTTTTAATATCGACTACGGTTATACGCCAATACCAAACTTTAGTGAATGGGGCGGGCATCGTGCTACTGCCGATCCGGTAATTTTAACTTATAAAGGAGATTACTATTTGTTTAGCACTAACCAATGGGGCTATTGGTGGAGCAGCGATATACTTAACTGGAAATTTATTTCCAAAAAATTTCTTCGCCTCTGGAATCGGGGGATATATGATGAATTGTGTGCGCCCGTTGTAGGAATTATTGGTAATACAATGGTTTTATTCGGCTCAACCTACACAAGGAATTTTACCATCTGGATGTTATTAAACTACAAAAAGCCTGTAATCGTTTCGTCTACACTTGCCAGTTATTACGCCAACAAATCGGTTGACGAAAATATGAAAACCTACTGGAGTGCTGCCAGCAGTAACAAAGGAGAATTTATACAAACCGATCTTGGCAGTGTGTTAACATTAAATGGGGTGCAAATAAATTATGCAGACCAGGATGTAGACAGTTCTTATTTAGGTAAGTCACTAGGTGTATTTTATCAATATAAATTATACTATACAATTGACGGGAAAAATTGGAATAGTTTAACTGATAAAAGCAATAATAAAATGGATGTACCACACGAATATCTTGAACTGGGAAAACCATTGCAGGCAAGATTTGTAAAATTGGAAAATGTACACATGCCTACTGGTAAATTCGTCATAAGCGGTTTGTTAATTTTTGGAAATGGAGGTGGGATAAAACCAACAGTAGTTGAAAATTTTATTGTGTTAAGAACAGAAAAAGATAAACAAAGCGCTTAAATAAAATAGAAGCCGGTAAACAATGCCTACGCTTATAATATTTATTATGGAACTGATCCACAAAAATTATATACTTGCATGATGGTGCATGATTTTAACGAGTATTGGTTAAAAAAAATGGACAACCGAAAGGTATATTTTGCCATTGAAGCTATCAATAAAAATGGAGTATCACAAAAATGAACTATTTTAAAAGTAGAATAAATTATGAAAAATAAAATTGTAATACTGTGTAGCCTATTTTTATCTACAATTGTATTTGTAAAAGCTCAAGCACCTTTTTACAGTGATATCCAAAACTTTAAAAAGCAAGACAGTGCAAATTTTCCTGCAAAGCATACTATCCTGCTTGTGGGTAGTTCTTCCTTTACAAAATGGACTGATGTACAAGATTATTTTCCTACTTATCCAATTATTAACAGAGGTTTTGGCGGATCTTCGTTGCTGGATGTAATACGGTATGCCAATGATATTATCTTCCCTTATCAACCGAAGCAAATTGTAATTTATTGTGGCGAGAATGACTTAGCCGCGGCTGATACTTCTATTTCTGGAAAAATTGTGTTTGAACGATTTAAGCAATTATTTGTCTTGATAAGGAAACAACTTCCGAAGGTTAATATTGCCTATGTTTCTATGAAGCCAAGCCCAAGCCGGGAAAAGTTATTGCCTAAAATGATTGCAGGAAATTTGCTTATAAAAAATTACCTGAGCAAACAAAAGAAAACTGTATTTATAAATGTGTTTAATAAAATGTTTAATAAAGATGGTACTATTATAAAAGATATTTTTATTAAAGATAACTTACACATGAATGCCAAAGGGTATGTCATTTGGCAAAAAATAATAGCTCCTTATTTACTTAAATAATAAAAATATTCTAAAATGAAATTATTTAAAAAAGTGCTGATCGGGTTAATGGTATTTACCTCGTTACAGGCAGCAGGTCAAAGTTCCGATCCTGCTAAAATGAAAGGTTTTATTGATGTACTGATGAAGAAGATGACGTTGGATGAAAAATTGGGCCAGTTAAATTTACCTGGCGCCGGCGATATTGTTACGGGACAGGCATCCAATTCTGACATTGGAAAAAAAATACGGGAAGGAAAAGTGGGTGGGCTTTTCAATATTAAATCTGTTGCAAAAATTAAAGCAGTACAAAAAGTAGCGGTAGAAGAAAGTCGCCTAAAAATTCCGATGATATTTGGGATGGATGTTATTCACGGGTACCAAACAACCTTCCCAATTCCTTTGGGAATGTCTTGTATTTGGGATATGAACCTGGTAGAAAAAGCTGCCCGTATTGCAGCGCAGGAAGCCAGTGCAGATGGAATTTGCTGGACCTTTAGCCCGATGGTAGACATTAGCCGTGATCCCCGCTGGGGAAGAATTTCGGAAGGAAATGGGGAAGATGCCTTTCTTGGATCAAGGATAGCCGAAGCGATGGTAAAGGGATACCAGGGCAACGATCTTTCAAAAAATAATACGATTATGGCTTGTGTAAAACACTATGCTATGTATGGCGCTGCAGAGGGCGGACGAGATTATAATACGACTGATATGAGCCGCATCAGAATGTACAATGAATACCTGCCACCTTACAAAGCTGCGGTTGATGCTGGTGCAGGAAGTATAATGGCATCTTTTAATGAAGTAGACGGCATACCTGCCTCAGCCAATAAATTTTTAATGACAGATGTGTTACGCACACAATGGGGTTTTAAAGGATTTGTTGTAACAGATTATACTGGTATTAATGAAATGATAGATCACGGTATGGGCGACCTTCAAAAAGTTTCTTCACTTGCACTAAATGCAGGCGTAGACATGGATATGGTAGGGGAAGGATTTTTAACCACATTGCAAAAATCATTGACAGAAAAAAAAGTTACACTTCAGCAAATTGATGTTGCCTGCCGCCTTGTGTTGGAAGCAAAATATAAACTTGGCTTGTTTGAAAATCCCTATAAATATTGTGATGAGCAAAGATCAAAAACAGAAATATTTACACCTGCCAACAGGAAAGCAGCAAGAGCAATTGCGGCAGAAAGTTTTGTGTTATTAAAAAATAATAATAACCTGTTACCCATAAAAAAAACAGGCACAATTGCATTGATTGGCCCATTGGCCGATGCAAAAGAAAACATGTCTGGAACATGGAGTGTGGCAACAGATATGTCTACCCCGGTATCTGTTTTGCAAGGATTAAAAAATGCTTTGGGTAGCAATGCAAATGTATTGTATGCAAAGGGATCAAACCTGGATGCAGATAGCTTGCTTGAGGAGCATGCTACGATGTTTGGCAAAACATTGCATAGAGATAAAAGATCGAATGAAGTTATTCTTAAAGAGGCATTGGATGTAGCGGCACAATCAGATGTTATAGTTGCCGCATTGGGCGAATCTGCCGAAATGAGTGGTGAAGCAGCTAGCCGTTCCGATATTAGTATTCCAAAAATTCAACAGGAATTAATGGAGGCGTTATTAAAAACAGGCAAGCCCGTAGTACTGGTTTTATTTACTGGACGACCGTTGACATTGAAATGGGAAAATGATCATGTGCCAGCAATTTTAAATGTGTGGTTTAGTGGTACAGAGGCAGGTGATGCAATTGCTGATGTATTATTTGGAGATATAAATCCTTCTGGAAAATTGAGTACTACTTTTCCACAAAATGTTGGACAAATACCGTTGTATTATAACCATAAAAATACAGGGCGCCCCTTACCTGAAGGAAAATGGTTTCAAAAATTTCGTTCAAATTATTTAGATGTTTCCAATGATCCATTGTATCCTTTTGGGTATGGATTAAGTTACACCAATTTTAGCTACAGTGTTATTTCTTTAAGCAGCAATATTATTAAGGGTAATCAAACAATTAAGGCTACTGTTACACTTACAAATACGGGTACAGTAAGTGGTAAGGAAGTAGTGCAATTATATACCCGTCAACTTGTTGGCACAACTACACACCCGGTAAAAGAATTGAAAGGATTTCAGAAAATTGAACTTAAAGCGGGTGAGTCAAAAATAGTTACTTTTAATATTTCGGCACAAGACCTTAAATTTTATAATAGCGATCTTAAATATGTTTCAGAGCCTGGTAATTTTAAATTATTTATTGGAGGAAACAGCAGAGATGTAAAAGATGCCGCTTTTAAGTTGGTGTTGTAGCATACTTTTTACGTTGCATTATTGAGTATTTTTTTAAAGATAAAATTCTATCAAATCAATTGGGTAAAAACGCTTTTTATCAACTGGCTACACAATCATTATAAAATGATTGTGTAGCCAGTAAAGTTTTGAGTTTATTTAATTTCGGCAATTTTTACTTAACCGATTTGTTTTTTTGCGCATACCTCTATATAAAAAAGGAAGGTCTTTTAAACCAATTTCAACTAGTGTCCAATTCATATAAAATAGCCATAAACAAAACAAAAAAGCTTGTAGTATTTTATTAAGTAAATTATTTATTATCTTAATTAATTAAGCTGCGGATCAATCGGGAAATTAATCATTATTGCATAGTCTCCACCTAAATGTTTCAGACTATCTTTCCAGATATTATCGGGCTGGTGGTGAAATACAAGCTCCCTTGATGCTTCTACTGTGAGCCAGGTTTTTTCTTTTAACTCATCGTCCAGCTGGTTAAATCCCCAACCACTGTAACCAATAAAAAAACGAACCTTATTAAAATCTATTTCATTATTTTTTACCATTGCGGAAAGTTTTTCAAAATCCCCACCCCAGTAAATACCTTTCATTACCTCAAGACCGCCTGGCACTTTGTTTGGATATTGATGCAGAAAATGAATGGTGTCTATTTGTACCGGGCCTCCATAATATACGGGTATAGGATAACCTTCAAAGCCAGCCATTAAATCATCCAGCGTTTGCTCAAATTGTTTATTTAAAACCAACCCAAAACTGCCTTCGGGTTGGTGTTCGCATACAAAAATTACCGTCCTCATAAAATTTGGATCTTTTAAAAAAGGATCTGCTATTAACAATATGCCTGGCGCAGGTAAAATCATATTTGTAAAATAATCCAATTATTTTACTTATCGAAATATTGACTGTTATTTTTGAAATAAGGTTAGTTCTAAAACCTTCGTTAAATTTACCCTTTACAAATTATTAAGCTACTTTAAAGACTGACACTAATTTACTTTTGCAAATATGAAAAAAATTTTCCCTGTTATTACCATTCTGATTCTTCTGTCGCTACTGGGTTTGATTTTTTTTCAAATACTTTGGATAAAGGGTTCTATGGAAACAGAAGAGCAAAAATTTAGGGATCAAATAATTATGGTGACAGCGCAGGCTGCTGAAGACCTGATGCAAGAAAAAGGCAATATGATGCCGCTAATTAAAAAAAAATCAAATATTTTTCAGAGTGAACGTTTGCAAATTGAATTGTTTAGGCCTACCATTATTCAACGATATTCAATTGATGAAATAAAAAATATCATACAAAGAGCATTTGACAAACACAACCAGAAAAATATTCCTTTTGAATTTGCAATAGGCACAACGTCTATTATTGGTAATGAAATACAATCAGAAAATTTTTATAAACTCTATAGTGATTCTGCCAATAACAGAGTGGTTGCAATTCCTCTAGAAGCAGCAAGCGGAAGTAACGCTGAAGGTATTGGGCCGGAGGAATTTTTAGAGATTATTGTACCACATGTAAAAAGTATTATTTGGAAATCAATGACAAGGATTATTATTGTTTCCATAATTTTTACAATAATAATAGTTTGCGCATTTTACATTACAGTAAGGGCGTTGTTAAAACAAAAAAAACTAAGTGAGATAAAATCTGATTTTATCAATAATATGACACATGAATTTAAGACACCTTTAGCAACTATTTCTTTAGCGGTTGATGCGTTAAAAAATGAAAAAGTAATTAATGACAGAGAGAAAATGAATTACTTTACCGGCATCATAAAAGAAGAAAACAAACGCATGAACAAGCAGGTAGAAACCATACTGCAAGCGGCTTTGCTTGATAAGCAGGAAGTACAGCTTAACCTAAAAAAATTGCATGCACATGAATTGATTACAAGTGCTTTAAATAATATTCAATTACAAGTGGAAGAAAAACATGGAAGGCTTGAAGTTAATTTAGCCGCAACAAAAGATATCTTAATGTTGGATGATGTTCACTTCACTAATTTAATAAGTAATCTGTTAGATAATGCAGTGAAATATTCGAAAGATAACCTGCTGGTAAAAATAAGTACACAAACTGCAGGTAACACTTTAAAAATAAAAATAGAAGATAACGGAATAGGAATGACCAAAGAAACCCTCAGCAGGATATTTGAAAAATTTTACCGGGCACATACCGGTAACCTCCATAATGTAAAAGGTTTTGGCCTTGGATTAAGTTATGTAAAAACAATGGTAGAGGCGCACCGCGGTACCATAAAGGCTGAAAGTGTAACCGGAAAAGGCACCGCTTTTTTATTAAATTTCCCTTTAAGTAAAATATAAAATCTTACTTTAATTCAAGGCCTGTTTATTGTATTTACGTTGAAGTAATGATTTCAATATCAATACCTAATTGGTTTGTAAATATCTTCAGTTATTACCTATAAAATTTTTCACTTTGTAATTTCCCTAAAAACATTTTGTGTTTTCATTTTAAAAAAAAGAAATGCACAGGTTATACAACGTTATGCACAGTTGATTAACCTAAAATTACCAGTAAAAGGCCTTTAAATACACACTGATCCTTCATTTAAGGCTGTGGAAAAAAATCTTTTGTCATTAATTGAAAAGAAAGTGGGAAAAAGTGTTATTTTGTGTTAACATTTATCAAGCATAGACAATTTAATTATTAATGACAGGTTTTTTGGGAGAATATGAGGTTACTATAGACGCCAAAGGGCGTTTTCTTGTACCAGCTGCTTTAAAAAAGCAATTGTCGGAAGAAGGTGCTCATCAATTTGTCATCAACAGAGGGTTGGATTCTTGTTTGAGTTTGTATCCCATGGAAAGCTGGGATCCTTTGTATGCTAAAATTAGCAAACTAAATGATTTTGATACAAAAGCAAGTGCATTTAAGCGTCGTTTTTTAAATGGTGCTTCAAAGGTAGAGCTTGATTCTGCAGGAAGGTTATTGCTTCCTAAAACTTTGATGGAATATGCAAACCTTGAAAAGGATGCGGTGCTGGTTTTTGTAGGAGATAAAATTGAAATCTGGGATAAAATAAAATACAAAGAGTTCTTTGAATCTTTTTCACAGGAAGAATTCAAAATAATGGCTAATGAAGTAATGGGTTCCAAATCCGATAGTTAACACTAAAAGTTATTTAATTGTAATGTATGGAACAGGAAAATGAATTGCTACCACACAATCAATTAAAGGAGGAATCCGGTTATCATGTGCCGGTATTGTTGAAGGAATCTATTGAAGGGCTGGCAATAAAACCAAGTGGGATTTATGTTGATTGCACTTTTGGAGGTGGAGGACATAGCCGTGCTATTCTGGAACACCTGAACGAACAAGGCAAATTGGTAGCATTTGATCAGGACGATGATGCCCGTAAAAATTTACCAAAAGATGAAAGGGTGGTCTTTGTACCGCAAAATTTTAGGCACCTGCAACGATTTTTACGACTGCATAAAATTACTAAAGTAGATGGAATATTAGCAGATCTTGGTGTTTCCAGTCATCAGTTTAATGAGGCCGGCAGAGGATTCTCTATTCGTTTTGATGCAGCGTTGGATATGCGGATGGACCAGCGGCAAACCATCACCGCAGCGGATGTACTTAAAACATTTACAGAAACACAATTGCACAAAATGTTTGAACAGAATGGTGAGGTAACCAATGCAAAAACACTGGCCAAAATAATTGTTCAGCAAAGAACAGTTACTGCATTAAAAACGATCAATGAATTTAAGCAAGTCGTTCAGTCAGCAGTAAAAGGAAATCCTCAAAAATATTTTGCTCAGGTATTTCAGGCTTTAAGAATAGAAGTAAATGATGAATTAGGTGCACTAAAAGAATTGTTGCAACAAATCCCCAGTATATTAAAACCCGACGGCCGGGTAGCCATGATAACATTTCATTCATTAGAAGACAGGATTGTAAAAAATTTTTTTAAAGCAGGAACTTTTTTCGATACACAGGTGGATGATATTTATGGCGGCAGGCTTGAAAACCCACTCTATATCCTCACTAAAAAACCAATATTGCCAAGTGCAATAGAAACAAAGCAAAATAAAAGAGCAAGAAGTGCAAAACTAAGGATAGCAAAAAGGAAAATAGATAGCTGATCTCTTAAATAAAATGAGAAGTTAAAGACATAAACAAAAAAATAAAATAGTAGTTGGAAGAAGCAACAAAAATATCAGACCAAATAGTGAGTAAAAAAACAGACTGGAGGCGTTTTTTGAACCATCAATGGGTGGTACAAAACATTCCCTTTTTTTTATTTTTAGCGTTGCTTGCTGTGCTATACATTTTTAACGGTCATTATGCCGATAAGGTTACAAGAAAAATAGGAGCAACAGAAAAGCATATTAAGGAACTGGAATACGAATACAAAACAATTAAGAGCGAAGTGATATTCAGAAGCAAGGCAAGCGAACTGGCAAAAGCAGTTGAACCATTGGGATTAAAAGAATTAACAACAGCACCTATATTACTTGACAGCTTGGAAATTAAAAACCCTTAAAAAAAGCTCAACCAGGTAAATATTTGTTTGAGGATATTATAAAAATTACAAATAATAAAGTACAATAAAAAAACAGGCTTAATCTTTTTATCTGCAAAAAAGATAAACAAAATTTAAACCGGAAAGCTATTTTGGAAATAAAGAAAGACATATTGTGGAGAGTGTATCTCAGTTTTATTGTAATGATATTGCTGGGCGTAGTTGTTTTAGGGAGGGCCTTTTATATTCAGGAAGTTGAGGGCAAATTTTGGAATAGAATGGGAGATAGCTTGCACCTGAAATATATGCCACTAGAAGCAGAGCGGGGTACCATTTACAGTGAAGATGGAAATATGTTAAGTACATCCATTCCTATTTTTGATGTATATGTTGATTTTGGTGCGGATGGTTTAAGAGAAAAAAAAGGTAAACGGTTTAAGGACAATGTGGATTCATTAAGTATTTATTTGGCGCAGCTTTTTAAAGATAAAACAAGTGCTGCTTACAAAAAAGAATTACAACTGGCTTATAAAAATGAGGATCGTTATTATACTTTGAAAAAAAAGATATCATTTGTTGAATACGCACAGCTACGTGAGTTTCCTTTGGTAAAACAGGGGAGAAATAAAAGTGGGTTTATCATTGATCCAAGAGATAAACGTATTAATCCATATGTGTTGCTGGCAAATAGAACAATTGGTTTATCAAGAGACAATGCAACAAAAAATGTGGGGCTAGAACAGAGCTATGATAGTATTTTGAGAGGCACAAGCGGACAGCGTTTGATGCGCTACATAGCAGGTGCATATATGCCGGTAGAAGGAGCGGAACTGGAGCCGGAAAATGGCAAAGACATCATTACTACTTTAGATACCTACATGCAGGATGTGGCAGAAAATGCTTTAATGAAAATGATGGTAGGGAATAATTCATTGCATGGTACAGCGATTGTAATGGAAACGGCTACTGGTAAAATAAAGGCTATAGCAAACCTGGGGAAACAAACGGATGGTACTTATGCAGAAGATTTAAATTACGGTATTGGTAAAGCAACAGAACCTGGTTCTATTTTTAAACTTGCTACATTACTGAGTTTGTTAGAAGATAAATATGTAACTAAAAATTCAATTGTGGATTGTGAGGGAGGTGTAAAGCAATTTTACGGACTAAGAATACATGACACACATCCAAACCACCTGCTAACTGTAAAAGAAGCTTTTGCCGCTAGTAGTAATGTGGCTTTTGCAAAAATGGCCGATCAGTATTATCATACCCAGCCTTCTAAATTTATTGCCCATTTGCATCGCCTTCGCTTGGATACCATAACAGGCATTGATATTACTGCTGCATCCGGAAAGCCATTGATAAAAAAACCTACCAACCGAAGTTGGGCTAATACAACAATTCCCTACATGGCGCATGGATACGAAGAGCTGGTTACGCCGTTGCACATGCTGATGTTATACAATGCGGTTGCCAATGATGGAAAAATGATGAAACCTTACCTGGTAAATTCAGTAAGAGAATTTGGAGTTGATGTTAAAACAATTCATCCGCAAGTGGTGGTAGAAAAAATATGTAGTGATGAAACACTTGCCCAGTTGAAGGAATGTTTGCGTGCAGTTGTTGATAGTGAACATGGAACAGGTCATAAAATTTTATTTGACAGCGCCTATGCTATTGCGGGTAAAACAGGCACAGCGGTAACAGCACTTAATAACAAGGGATATAATAAAGGGAACAAAATTTATCAGGCATCTTTTCTGGGGTACTTTCCTGCAAATCAGCCAAAATATAGTATGGCAGTAGTTATTCAAAATAGCAATGAATCAAAACTGATTTATGGAGCAGATGTTTCTGGTACTGTTTTTAAAGAAATTAGTGATCGTATTTATGGCCGCTATCTCAGTAGTAAAAAATATGTTACCCGTTCTATTGATACCACGCAATACAATTATTATGGTATAAAAAATGAGTGGAATTCGATTTTTAGTATGCTAAAATTACCTTATCATGATTCGGCAGAAGGCGGCTATTGGAGGGCTTCCAGCATAAAAAACAATTCAGCTGTTTTAAGCACGCCTGCATATATAACTACGGGTACTTATATTGTACCGGCAGTAATTGGTATGGGTTTAAAAGATGCGGTGTATTTGATGGAGAACAAAGGATTAAAAATAACAGCAACGGGCAGAGGAAGGGTATTAATTCAGTCATTATCCGCGGGGACTTCATTTAAAAAAGGACAAACAGTAGCACTATTTCTAAATTAATGTTGAAAGATATATTATATAAAGTAAGTCTCCGCTCCGTAAAGGGTAATACCGGTATAGAGATAAAGGATCTGCAGATTGACTCACGTAAAGTGAGTGATGGTAGCTGCTTTATTGCTATTAAAGGAAGCAATGCAGATGGGCACAATTATATTGAAACGGCTATTGTAAATGGAGCAAAGGCAATTGTTTGCGAAGTGTTGCCCACTCAGTTTAAGGAGTATGTAACCTATGTAGAAGTTGAAAACAGCGCATTGGCAGCGGGTTTTATTAGTCATAATTTTTATGGGGAACCTACTTTAAAAATAAAACTTGTTGGTATAACAGGTACCAATGGTAAAACAACAATTGCCACTTTATTGTGGAAATTATTTAGTGGGTTGGGATATAAATGTGGATTAATCAGTACAGTACAAAATCAAATCGGAACCGAAATTATTTCTGCTACGCATACTACGCCTGATGCAATTAGTGTAAATATGTTGTTGAAAAAAATGGTGGATGCAGGTTGCATTTATGTATTTATGGAATGCAGCAGTCATGCCATTCACCAGCATAGAATTGCTGGTTTATATTTTACCGGGGGCGTTTTCAGTAATATCACACACGACCATTTAGATTATCATAAAACATTTGATGAATACATCAGGGTTAAAAAATCGTGGTTTGATGTATTGCCAGCTACGGCGTTTGCCATCAGTAACGCAGATGATAAAAGAGGTGCGGTGATGTTACAAAATACAGTTGCAAAAAAATATTTCTACAGTCTTAAAACAATGGCTGATTTTAAAGGAAAAATATTGGAGAATAGCCTTGTGGGCTTGCACCTGCTAGTGAATGACAGTGAAGTATATTTTCGCTTAATTGGGGAGTTTAATGCATATAATTTGTTAGCTGTATTTGGTACAGCAATTTGTTTAGGACAAGAAAAAAGTAAAGTGCTGCAGGTATTAAGCAGCCTCGATGGTGCAGAAGGAAGATTTGATTGCATGATCAGTAAAAATGATAAAATAATTGCTATTGTGGATTATGCACATACTCCGGATGCAGTATTAAATGTATTGGTAACTATAAAAAAATTGCGGCAGGGTAATGAGCATATCATTACGGTGGTAGGTTGCGGCGGCGATAGAGATAAAACCAAAAGACCGATCATGGCTGCAGCAGCTTGTGAGCATAGCAACAGGGTAATTTTTACATCAGATAATCCACGTGGCGAAGATCCTTTAGAAATATTAAAAGAGATGGAAGCGGGTGTAAGTGTAACAGCAAGAAAAAAATACATCACCATTGCGGATAGAAGGGAAGCAATAAAAACTGCGGTGAGTCTGGCTGTAAAAGAAGATATCATTTTAATAGCGGGTAAAGGGCATGAAAAATACCAGGAGATAAAAGGAGTAAAGTACAATTTTGATGATAAGGAAATACTGAAAGAAATATTTGAATTGCTGGATAAATAAAACAAATAAATCGAATGTATGGAAATTTTAATAAAAGTAACTAAAGTAAGGATAACAATTAAAAAATCAGCATATTAGCACAATAGCTAATTAGCAAATTAACAAAAGATGCTGTATCATTTATTTCGCTGGTTAACCAAAGAAGGGATAAAATTTCCTGGAAGTGGTTTGTTTGAATTCATCACATTCCGTGTGTTGTTGGCAGTTATATTAAGCCTGGTGATCACTATAGTGTTTGGAAAAAAACTTATCAGATTTTTGCAGAAAAAACAGTTGGGCGAAACTGTAAGGGATCTGGGGCTGACGGGCGAACAACAAAAAAAGGGTACGCCAACAATGGGCGGTATCATTATTATACTAGGTATATTAATACCAACTTTATTATTAGCCAATCTCGATAAAGTATATATAAGACTAATGATTTTGTGTACACTTTGGTTAGGTGCCATTGGCTTTATTGATGATTACTTAAAGATTAGATCAAAACGCCTCGCTCAAGCAAAAGGTGCTGATTATAAAAAGGGAGATAGTGATGGACTGGCAGGCAGATTTAAAATTTTTGGTCAGGTAATGTTAGGGATTATTGTTGGTGCAACATTGTACTTTAATCAAAGTGTGGTGGTGCAAAGGGAAGTGTACAATCCTGATATAAAATTTGTAAAAGATTCATTGCTTACATCAGGACAAAAATTGATGAGCGACTCGTTTAACATTGTAACTATTGATGGCAAGGAACATCTTTTTGTAAAAGTAAAATCGCCTATTGCCACTATTCCTTTTGTAAAAACGCATGAATTTAATTATGCTAAATTATTACCAGCTAGCTGGCAGGGATACACTTACACTCTTTACATTATCATAGTTATATTTATAATAACGGCTGTAAGCAATGGCGCAAATATAACAGATGGATTGGATGGATTGGCAACGGGGGTAAGTGCTGTTATTGGTATTGGCCTGGGCATATTTGCTTATGTAAGTGGTAATATAAAACTCGCCGAGTATCTTAATATAATGTACATACCAAACTTGGGCGAATTGTCCATTTTCATTGCTGCTTTTGTGGGGGCTTGTATAGGATTTTTATGGTATAACAGTTATCCTGCACAAGTTTTTATGGGCGACACCGGTAGCCTTGCACTCGGTGGAATTATCGCAGCACTTGCCATTATTGTACGCAAAGAATTATTGATACCCTTCTTTTGTTTTATTTTTTTAGTAGAGAATTTAAGTGTGGTAATACAAGTAAGCTGGTTTAAATATACGAGGAAGAAATATGGTGTAGGACGACGGGTATTTTTAATGAGTCCGCTACATCATCACTATCAAAAGCTGGGCTATCACGAAAGTAAAATAGCCGTTCGGTTTTGGATTGTAACAATTTTAAGTGTGGTTGTAGCAATTGGTACTTTAAAAATGAGGTAATAAAGTTTTGAAAAATTAAACAATGAATGAAGTAAAGATCATTCAACGTTTTCAACATAAAAATCCGGGAATGTGAAAATTGGTATATCCACGAGCCCATTAAGTTCTATGCTGTTGAAGAACCATTTTAAAAATTTGCAACACGCTGAAAAAACAGTATAAGAAACTGTCAAATTTGATGCTGTTGAAGAACCATTCTTTACTGCTGCGGCAGTAAAGAAAAAGAAAAGAACCCGTTAAATTCTTTGCTATTGAAAAACCATTTTTTTTAAAAATCCTGTTACTGGGTAACAGGTAATTATTTGTAATTATTAATGAATATATCTGCCAATTTAAAAGCTGAACAACAACTACTTAAAAAGGGTGGTTTAGGCAGGCTTGTAATACTGGGAGCCGGCGAAAGCGGTGTAGGCGCAGCATTGCTGGCGCAGCAGCAGGGGTATGATGTATTTATAAGTGATGCAGGTGGTATTAAAGAATCATATAAAACGGTATTGCAAAAAAACAATATTGAGTTTGAAGAGGGGCAACATACTGAAAGTAAAACTTTATTGGCAGATGAAGTGATTAAAAGTCCGGGTATTGCTGAAAAGAATGAATTGATAAAAAAGATTAGGGCAAAGGGGATACCTGTTATAAGCGAAATAGAATTTGCTTATCGGTACAAAGGCAACAGTAAAATAATTGCCATTACCGGTAGTAACGGAAAAACTACTACCACCTCATTAATCTACCACATGTGTAAACTAGGAGGTCTTGATTGTGCCTTGGTGGGCAATATTGGGTACTCATTTGCAATGCAAATAGTCACCAATCCAAAGCCATTGTATGTGTTAGAAATAAGTTCTTTTCAGTTAGATGATATAAAAACCTTCAGGCCGGATGTTGCTGTGCTAACCAATATTACAGAAGATCATTTGGACAGGTACGATTATAACATTCAAAACTATATCAACAGTAAGTTTCGCATTGTAGAAAACCAGCAAAAAGGCGATGTATTCATCTATTGCCAGGATGATGAAACAACTATAAAAAATATTAGCAAATACACCATTAAATCAACTTTATACCCCATCACCATGAGTAAAGAACTACCGCAGGGAGCATACCTGGCCAATGCAAAAATGCACCTGAAATGGAAAAGTGAAGAAATGCAGATGAGCATAGATGACTTTAAAATGAAAGGAAAACACAATCAATATAATAGTATGGCAGCTAGTCTTGCCGCAACCGCGGTTGATATAAGAAAGGAAAAAATTAGAGAAGCATTGCAAACTTTTGAAAGTTTGGAACACAGGATGGAGCCGGTTGCTACTATCAAAGGGGTAGAATTTATTAACGACAGTAAAGCCACCAATGTTAATAGCACTTGGTTTGCTTTAGAAAGTATGGAAAAACCAACTATTTTAATTTTAGGAGGTGTTGATAAAGGCAACGACTATTCGCTGCTGAAAGAAATGGTTACAGAAAAAGTAAAAGCAATTGTATGCATGGGTACCGATAACCGGAAAATTCATGAATCGTTTGGGGACATTGTTTCGCTGATTGTTAACACCACAACAGCCGAAGAAGCAGTACAGACTTCTTTTCATTTTGCCAATAAAGGAGATGTGGTATTGCTCAGCCCTGCATGTGCAAGTTTTGATTTATTTAAAAATTATGAAGATAGGGGTAATCAGTTTAAGCAAGCCGTGAAGAATTTATAATAAGCAAAAAGCATAAGGCAAAAAGCTTAAAGCAAAAAACGAAAAGCAAAGAGCATAAAGTATGAAATAATGAGTTAGTTCAAAATATTAAACACTAAACCAAAAGGAAAATACAAAACAGCAGATTGGCAGACAACATCAATATAAAAGAATTTTTTACACCCAACATCAGTAATATGGGGGGCAATTTGGTTAGCAAAACCAGGGGCGATAGAGTTATATGGGCCATTGTAATAATTCTTACATTGATAAGTTTACTGGTAGTGTACAGCAGTACTGGTTCGCTGGCATACAAATATAGTAAGAGCACCGAAAGCTTTTTGTTTAAACAATTTGCTTTTATTATTCTCGGTGTACTTATCATATACTTTGCTCACAAGGTAAATTATACGATCTATTCAAGAATAGCACTTATCTTATTTATGATTGCTATTCCTTTATTGATTTATACTTATTTTTTTGGAGCTAGAATAAACGAAGGCAGCCGTTGGATAAAACTACCTGTAATCAACATGACGTTTCAAACATCCGATCTTGCAAAGCTTGCGCTATTCATGTACATGAGCAGGCAGTTAAGTCGCAAGCAACAGGTTATTAAAGATTTTAAAAAAGGGTTTTTACCCATTATTATTCCTGTGGTAATTATTTGCTTACTGATAGCACCCGCAAATTTATCTACTGCAATTTTGGTAGCTGCCACCAGTTTATTACTCATGTTTATTGGCAGGGTTAATACAAAACATATTTTACTAACTATCGGTATCGCAATGATACCTGTTATTATTTTATTAACGATTGCAGTAAAATATTACGATACAGCAGCACATAAAACAAAAGATCTGCCGGCTATTTTTTCAGTAGCACGTGTACCAACCTGGGTAGGAAGGATACAAACATTTATGTACAGTAATAAAGAAGATAATAATGAAAAGTTATACCAGATTAACCAGGCAAAAATTGCTATTGCAAATGGAGGATGGTTTGGTGTAGGACCCGGCAATAGTAGTGCACGTAATTTTTTGCCACATTCTTACAGCGATTTTATTTTTGCCATTATTTTAGAAGAGTATGGTTTGCTGGGCGGTACATTTATTGTTTTTATTTATTTGTTGTTTTTGTATCGGTGTATCAGGTTGTATAGAAAATGCCCTTTTGCATTTGGCGCTTTTTTAGCGCTGGCACTGAGTTTTACGCTGGTAATACAAGCCATTGCCAACATGGGGGTAAATGTAAACGTGTTTCCAAATACGGGTGTAACGTTACCACTGGTAAGTATGGGCGGAAGTAGTTTTCTCTTCACTTGTTTATCAATCGGTATTATTTTAAGTGTGGCAAGAAATGTAGAACAGCTGGAAGGAAAAAGTGCACTGGTTGAAGCAGCAACAGCTTAGATGGCGAAGAGAATATATTTAATAAATAAGTGAATATTGGCCAAACGATAATACCCTGATTTAACATCCTTGTGTCAGCCGATAGCTATCGGCTCACTTGTACCAGGTTAAAATAATTAAACGCAATAAAAAGTAATACTGGTTCAACCAGCATAATGATTGAAGAAAATAAAAATATTAATAACTTAAATTCCTCAAAGCAACAGCTGCAACCAGTAAGAATTATTATTGCAGGTGGCGGTACAGGCGGACATATTTTTCCGGCAATAGCCATTGCCAACAAAATAAAAAAATTAGCACCTGGTACAGAAATTTTATTTGTAGGTGCTAAAAGAAAAATGGAAATGGAAAAAGTGCCATTGGCAGGTTATGCTATAGAGGGGTTAGATATCGCAGGTTTTAACAGAAGTTCTTTGATAAAAAATATTTCACTGCCTTATAAACTGATAAAGAGTTTTTTTCAGGTAGGGCAAATATTCAAGGCTTTTAAGCCCATTGCTGTAATAGGTGTAGGTGGGTATTCAAGTTTTCCAGTACTGCGTTTTGCTCAATCAAAAGGAATAAAAACTTTTATACACGAGTCTAATTCCTTTGCAGGCAAAAGCAATATACTGCTTGCAAAAAAGGCAACTAAAATTTACGTGGCTACGGATGGCATGGAAAAGTTTTTTCCAGCAGCAAAAATGATGGTAACGGGTAATCCTGTTAGAGAAGCCATTTCAAGCAGCTTCTTAACAAGAGAAGAAGGTATTGAGTTTTTTAATCTTGATCCAAATAAAAAAACCATTTTATCCATTGGCGGCAGTCTTGGTGCAAAAAATATCAATGAAGCATTGGCTGCTCATTTAGATGAGTTTGAAAAAAATAACCTGCAATTGATTTGGCAAACTGGTAAACCATTTGTAGCCATTGCAAAAACGCTGGCTGCTGAAAGACCGGCAATTTGGGTAAACGATTTTATTATGCAAATGGAATATGCATATGCTGCCGCAGATGTGGTAATTAGCAGAAGTGGAGCCATGGCAGTTACAGAGATTTCTGTACAAAAAAAAGCTGCACTGTTTGTGCCTTATCCATTTGCGGCTGAAGATCATCAAACAGCCAATGCGCAAAAGCTGGTTAATAAAAATGCAGCTATGATGGTTAAAGACAGTGAGGCGTTGAATACATTGGTGCCGGCTATTATTGCTTTATCAAAAGATGAACAAAAGCAGCTCACTTTTAAAACCAACATCAGTACGTTGGCAATTACCAATGCAGATGAAGTAATTGCAAAAAATATTTTAAGTTCAATTTCATAGAGGGCTGGCTAACGCTAATCCCAATAAAATAATTTTAAAAAACACCGGTGCTATAATAAATGAACAACTATAATAACATATTGACATACTTAAACTTGCCGCCTTTAGAAAGTGATAAGCAAGCTGCGGCTGGGATATATTTCCTCGGCATTGGCGGCATTGGTATGAGTGCACTTGCAAGGTATTTCAATAGTATTGGTGTAAGGGTAAGTGGTTACGACAAAACAGCTACACCATTAACGCAACAATTAATTGCAGAAGGAATTAACATTCATTTTGAAGATTCAGTTGTACTAATTGATAAAGCGGTACAGTTAGTGGTATACACACCTGCAGTCCCCAATAATCATACAGAGTTAAATTTTTATCAGCAAAATAATTACAAAGTAGTAAAGCGTAGTGCAGTATTGGAAGCCATTACCAATAGATCTTTTAATATCTGCATTGCAGGAACCCACGGTAAAACTACTACAAGTGCAATGGTGGCGCATATTTTAACGCACAGCAAATTTGGTTGCAATGCATTTCTTGGAGGCGTTGCAGTTAACTACAATACCAATTTTTGGGGCAGCGATAAAAATGTATGTGTGGTGGAGGCGGATGAGTATGATAGAAGTTTTTTAAAACTCAGTCCTGATGTGGCAGTAGTAAGTAGTATGGATCCGGATCATCTGGATATTTATGGCACAGCCGAAAATATGGAACAGGCATTTATTGATTTTTCTGCCAGGATAAGACCAGGCGGTTTATTGCTGAGCAAGTTAGGTTTAAAAAGAGAAGCAGAATTAAAAGGCGATCATCAATTAAGTTATCATCTTGAAAATGACAAGGCCGATGTATTTGCTGCTAATATTAAAATGAACAAAGGAAGTTATCATTTTGATGTAATAACAAAAGGGTGGATATTAAAAGAGGTAGTATTAAATATGGGAGGATTGCACAATATTGAAAATGTATTAGCAGCAATTTCTGTAGCACATCATTTACAAATTGAGGATGCAAAAATAGTAAATGCAGTTGCTGCTTTCAGTGGAGTAAAAAGAAGGTTTGAGTATATAGTAAAAACGGATAAGCTGGTATATATCGATGATTACGCCCATCACCCCGAAGAGTTGAGGGCCTTAATTACGGGAGCCAAAAAATTGTTTGCAAATAAGAAATGTATTCTAATATTTCAGCCACATCTTTTTAGCAGAACAAAAGACCTGGCAGATGGCTTTGCCGAAGTATTGGATATGGCAGATGAAATAATATTATTAGAAATTTATCCTGCAAGAGAATTACCAATGAAAGGCGTAAGCAGCGAAATGATTATTGAAAGGATGCACAGTGAAAATAAAATGGTACTAAGTAAAGAAAATCTTTTAAAGCATTTGATGCAGGAAAAGGAGGCACATGTAGAAGAAGGATTTGAAGGAGCTTTAATTATATCTGCAGGGGCAGGAGACATTGACACATTAATTGAACCCATTAAAAAAATAATAACCGCTGACAATTAAAAAAACGATATTAAAAAAAATATTTACTGTACTGTGGCTTGCTATTGGTACAGGTACTATTATATTGCTGGTAGCAGCCATAAAAAGGAAAGATGCGCAACATTGCAGCGGCGTAAATATTACTATTGAAGGAGTAGATAATAATTTTTTTGTTGATAAAAAAGATATTTTAAATAGCATTAAAGCAGAAGTTGGTGGTAACCCAACCGGCAAAATTATCAGTGCTTTTGATTTAAGAAAACTGGAAGCTCAGCTGCAAAAAGATATTTGGATAAAGTCGTCTCAACTATTTTTTGATAACAACAATAAGCTGGTAGTAAAGGTATTGGAAAGAGAACCTATGGCCCGGATATTTACAACAGCAGGCACCACCTTTTATATTGATAGTTCGTTGGCCATGTTACCTTTAAGCGAAAAGTTTTCAGCCAGATTGCCTGTATTTACCGGTTTTCCTTCAGATAAAATTGTATTGTCATATTCGGATAGCGCTTTGCTAAAGGATATTTTAAGTGTAAGTACAGCCATTCAAAAAGATATTTTTGCGGCCGCTTTAATTGACCAGATTGATATTACGGCGCAACGCAATTTTGAAATGATTCCTAAAATTGGCAACACCATTATTGTTTTTGGCGATGCTTCGGATGTGGAAGAAAAATTAAAAAAGCTTTTGCAGTTCTATCGACAGGTGATAATAAAGGCAGGATGGAATAAATACAGTGTAGTAAATGTAAAGTTCAAAGGGCAGGTAGTAGCAAAAAGAAAAGGTGCAGAAGAAATATCATCGGATAGCCTTCGCACCCTACAACTTATGATGGCCATTGCCGAAAATACAGAAAGGCAAACAAGTGATTCGTTGCATACGATTATACCCGACAATGAAAATAATACCACCAATACTGATTTGATTCAGCAATCAATTCAAAGAGATGACGAGCATGGACCGGAAGGCGTTGATAAATCACCAGTAATGCCAGTTTCAGTAATGGTGGCAAAGCCAGTTGCAAAGTCGCCAGTTTCATTAACAGCAAAGCCCAATGCATTACCTGTAAAAAAGCCTGTTATAAAAAAAACGGCTACACCTGTAATAAAACCTAAAACTGTGCCTGTTAAAAATACAGTAAAAGAAATTAAAACACCAAAGGCGGTAATGCCAAAGGCTATAAAAAAAGTAACAAATGAATACAAGTAACTATGACTTTTTTTTAAAAAAGAATTTTAAAAACGACAATTAAAATAACTGTTGACAGATATAAATTGATAAATCTACATTTTAAAAAATACTATAAAAATCGGCTATAAGTAAGTATAATTATTGGCGTATAGCTCCAAAAAAGCATTGATTTTAAGCAACAAAAAATAACAAGCAATAAATTAAAAACACACAAACACACACATACAAAAACACAATTATGAGCAACGAACAAAACACAACAAACGATAGCGGGCTGGTAAATACCAATCCTGTTATTGTTGGTCTGGATATTGGTACAACAAAAATAGCAGCCATTGCCGGACGTAAAAATGAATACGGTAAACTGGAAATACTAGGCTTTGGGCGAGCCAACAGCAACGGCGTTCAACATGGCATGGTACTCAATATTGATCAAACGATTAAGGCTATTCAAACAGCATTAGAAAACTGCTACGCATCAAATCCAAATCTGGTGTTGAGCGAAGTGTATGTTGGTATTGCCGGTCATCATATTAAAAGCTTGCAAACTCGTGGTGATATAGTTCGCCAGGCAACAGAAGAAGAAATACGGCAGGATGAAATTGATCGCTTAATTGCAGATCAGTATCGTACCTACATACCTGCAGGTGATCAGATTATTGATGTTATTCCCCAAGAATTTACGGTAGATAATTTTCAAAATATCCCTAACCCCATTGGTTACAGCGGCGTAAAAGTGGGTGCTAACTTTC
This sequence comes from Ferruginibacter sp., assembly GCA_025352695.1. Lineage (GTDB taxonomy): Bacteria > Bacteroidota > Bacteroidia > Chitinophagales > Chitinophagaceae > Ferruginibacter. The sequence continues at coordinate 29,363 of JANXSK010000101.1, forward strand.
ATATTATCACCGGTGATAAAAATGCAATTCGTAACATAAACCGCAGTGTAGAAAAAGCCGGGTTAAAAACGCAGGATCTTGTGTTGCAGCCTTTGGCATCAGCTGCCGCTGTTATGTGCGATCAGGATTTGGAAGCCGGCGTAGCAATTGTAGATATTGGCGGTGGCACAACTGACCTTGCAGTTTTTTATGAAGGCATATTAAAGCACACAGCAGTAATTCCTTTTGGGGGCGAAAACATTACCAATGATATCAAGAATGGCTTAGGTGTTTTAAAAACACAGGCCGAGCAAATGAAAGTTCAGTTTGGTAGTGCACTTGCAGATGAAGCAAAAGCAAATGCATTTATAACCATCCCGGGATTGCGTGGCATGCAGCCTAAAGAGATCAGTGTAAAAAACCTGGCAAGTATTATTCAGGCTCGCATGAGTGAGATTATGGATTTTGTTACCTATCATTTAAAACAGGTTGGCTTGGATACCCGATTATTAAATGGCGGCGTAATACTTACTGGTGGCGGTTCTCAATTAAAGCACCTGATTCAGTTAACGGAATATGTTACGGGATTAAATGCAAGAATTGGTTATCCTAACGAACATTTGGCAGGTGGTCACATTGATGAGTTGGCTAAACCAATGTACAGCACTTGTATTGGTTTAATTTTAAAAGGATACAACGATTACGAAAATAAGAATAAGCAGCTTGAAGATAATTTCCGTAGGGTTGAAGTACCAAAAGCATTGCAAGTGTTACCTGTAGACGAAACATTAGATACAGTGAAAGAAGCACCGGAAGAAGATATGGTAAAAGTATCCAAAGTAAAAGAACGTAAATCTTTAAAAGGTTTTATGGATTCTTTTAAAATTGGATTGATTGATTTGTTTAAAGAAGAAGAAGATTCAAAGTTATAATCCTTCCATTCAACCCAGAGAATATAAAAGCAGTAACCTATTAATAAAATAACAAGCAGCTGATTTTCTACCTTACTAAACAGAAAATAAGACGCATACAAATTAAAAAACACTGGTTCTATTTTTAATAAAAAAAATTGAGTAAGTGTTTTGGAGGAAATAAATTATGATACATTTTGATTTACCAAAAGAGCAATCGTCCATCATCAAAGTGATTGGTGTAGGCGGTGGCGGAAGCAATGCAGTTAACCATATGTTTTCGCAAAATATTGAAGGTGTAAACTTCATCATCTGTAATACAGATGCACAGGCAATTGCGCAGAGTAAGGTGCCTAATAAAATTCAGTTAGGGCCACATTTAACGCAAGGGCTTGGTGCTGGCGCAAACCCTGCTATTGGTAAGCAGGCTACAGAAGAAAGTCTGGAAGAAATAAAACGTATCCTGGAAGTGAATACCAAAATGGCATTTATTACTGCAGGCATGGGTGGTGGTACCGGCACAGGAGGTGCACCCATACTTGCAAAAATCTGTAAAGACCTTGGTATACTTACCGTTGGTATAGTAACAACACCTTTTGCATACGAAGGAAAGAAAAGATTGGCTCAGGCAGAGGAAGGTATTCGCTTGTTGAAAGACCATGTAGATACGTTGCTGGTAATCAGTAACGATAAACTGCGTCACCAGTTTGGCAATTTAAAAATGAAGGAAGCTTTTGCCAAGGCAGACAATGTATTGGCAACTGCAGCTAAATGTATTACAGATGTAATTAACAGCACTGGTCAGATAAATGTGGATTTTGCAGATGTATGTACTGTTATGAGCAATGGTGGTGTAGCAATATTGGGAAGTGCAACTGCAGAAGGGGAGAATAGGGCACAAATGGCCATTGAAAATGCATTGAACTCACCTTTGCTGAATGACAATGATATACGTGGTGCAAAATGGATACTTATTAATATTAACTCCTGCGAAGGGGAAAATGAATTCACCATGGATGAAGTTGAGATCATTCAAAATTATTTAATGGCGCAGGCCGGGCCTGATAGCGATGTAATTTTAGGTTTGGGTTACGATAATACTTTAGGAGCAGAAATTAGTATAACACTGATAGCTACCGGCTTTGAGCACAAAGATCCCTTTGCAAAAACAATCAACCAGCCCAAAGAACTAAAGAAGGATGATAAGATTGTAATGGCATTGGCCACACCCGAAAAGGAAGTGGTTAAAATGCTACAGCCAATGCTGCAATTTGAAGAAGATGCAGCGCCCGCTACACCAGTTGTAAAAACAAACCCTGTAGCAACTGACTACGCAATTGAAAAAACAATTGTTGAATTGATGACTCCAATCTTATCAGTTTTGCCGGAGGATAATTTTTTCGTAAATTTACCTAGTAAAAATACTGTGGAAAAATCAAATGAGGAACCAGTTTTTTTTGAAATATCTTCGACAACAGATCAAATACCTGTAATAGAATTTGATGTACCTCAATCTCCCGAACCCATTGATAAGCCCACAAGTAACAGTAGTTCAAAAACATTATTTTCATTAGATAACAAAGCAGCTAGCACGTCTGTTTCGTCAACAGGCGGTTTTTTGGTAAAGCCCTCTAGAATATATGCGGAGGAGCAGCAGCCTAAACCAGAATCCAACACTAAAGAAGAGCTACCCCTTTTGCGGAGTACAGTGAAGGAAGACGAGCCTTTATTTGAAATGCAAATGGTGGTTAAAGAAGCCCACAAAGCGGCGGAGGAGCAACAACCAATTGTACAACAAATTCAGCCAATCATGATGTCCAATGTTGAGGAGCAGGCAGTAGCTGACGAAACAGAGGAATTACGGCGCCGGGCTATGGATCGCATTGCAAAACTGCGTAATTTGTCATTCAACATTAACGTGGCCGATCCGAATAATGAGTTTGAAACGGTACCTGCCTACCTCCGTCGCAATATGGAGTTACACAACTCTATTGCAGATGTAGAAAGTTTTTACAGCAACTATACGGTTAAATCAGACGAAAATAACCAGGCTGAAATTGGCACTATCAATACTTTTTTGGACGGTAAAAAACCAGATTAAATAAACATTGTCATCTTACATATTAAATAGAATAGACAGATAATTCGTTTTGCTTATAGTTTGTATAAAAGCCCCTTGCTGCAAAGTAAGGGGCTTGTGTTTTGTGGGTAAATTTTTTAGTAGTAAAGTTGGAATAGAAAAATAAACAGCTTTCTAAAATGATTATAAAAAAATAAAAAATTAATCTAGCAAGAGATGATATAATTTGCAAATTCAACTTTTTTGGAAAATCAATAGACTTTAATCAGCTAATTTATGATGTATTTACTTTTTTTTCTGCTACTGTTAACAATTGTAGGGATGGTATCTTCACGTAGTAATATAATTAAACAACAAAAAAAGATAGCGGCATTAAAAGAACAGTGGAGCCAGGCAAAAAATGCTGAGTTTAATTTTAATTTTATCTCCATCTTTAACGAGGTTAACAAAGAAAAAAACTTTCACCAATTATCGGCTCAGACAAAAAGTGATATTGATTTCGATGATCTATTTTGCTTAGTTGACAGAACAACGAGTAATGTTGGTCAGCAATATTTTTATGATACATTGAGCAAGCCAACCAACGATGTAACAGCTTTAAAAGAATTAAATGAGCAGGTTATTTTTTTTACAAAAAATGAAAAAATACGTGAAGAGGTGCAACAATTATTGATAGCCCTTAGTAACAACAATACCTATTTTATATCCTCCCTGCTTGGCGATCAGCTACCTGAAAAGCCAGCCTGGTCCAAGTTTCTTTTACCTTATATGGCTTGTATATTTTTATTGATATTGCTGGCTTATTTTCGTCCAATTTTGTTTTTGTTACTGGTGTTGCCCTTTTCAGTAAATGTATTTCTTCATTTTAGAAACAGAAACCACACCAAGCGATTTAATAAATCTTTTCCACAACTTAATGTACTCATCCGTATTTGCGAAAAATTGGCAGAAAAAAACATTCCATTTGATAGCAATACAATAAACAAAAGCATACAGCATTTAAAGCCTTTGCAAAGAAAAAGTAGGTTGTTAACTTTTGATGATGCTACTTTTAAAGATGAACTTACACAGGCTTTATTGTACTTTTTTGAATTGATAAAGGCATTTTTTTTAGTGGAGTTTTTTACTTTTTATAGCATGATTAAAGAAGTAAAAAACAAGCAGACTGACATTTTAAATCTTTTTAAATATGCCGGGTCAATAGATTCAGCTATTTCTATTGCCTCTTTGCGAGCAGGACATTTAAAAACCTGCGAGCCTTTTTTTTTACCTGATGAAAAGCAACTGGCTGGTAAAGAAATATATCATCCTTTAATTGAAAATTGCATTAGCAATGATATTACTGTACAATTTAAAAGTATTTTAATTACAGGATCTAATATGTCGGGTAAAACTACTTTTCTAAGAACATTGGCACTCAATACAATTTTGGCTCAAACTATTTACACCTGTTTTGCAGAAAGCTTTCATACACCGGTTTTAAAATTACACTCCTCTGTTAGGATAGATGATAATTTACTGGATGGTAAAAGTTATTATTTTGAAGAAGTAACAGTGATGTCGGGATTGATTAGTGAAGTGAAACAATCCGGACAAAGTATTTTTATATTGGATGAAGTTTTTAAAGGTACCAATACTATTGAGCGCATTGCATCTGCAAAAGCAATTCTTTCTTATCTAAATAAAAATAACCACCTTGTTTTTGTAACTACGCATGATGTTGAGCTAGCAGCACTTTTGGCAGAGGAATATGCCTTATATCATTTTGCAGAAAAAATAGAAAATGATGAGTTTAAGTTTGACCATAAATTAAAACCGGGTCCATTAAAAACCAGTAATGCCATCCGGATTTTGGAGATGTACAATTATCCTGCAGAAATAATAAGTGAAGCAAGGGCAATCAGTAAAAATTTATCTCAATCATAATTGAAACCCTTTTTTATTTAAATAAATAATTTTTTTTAGGTATGGCCAATAATAATCATTGGGCTTTTTTTTTGTCAAACAAGGCGGATAAACAATTGTTGGTAGAGTTATTGGTTGGTAAAGACAGACCTGAACTATTTGAAGGATTTTTAGACGTAACTCCAGCGCTTTTTTCAGCCATTGCAATTAAAGAATTGATTGAAGAAGAAGAACGACACGAATATGTTGAAGTGGCTATAACTGACAATCGGCATCTCCGATTTTTATCGGGTGGCGAGCAAAAGAAAGCGTTGTTAACGTATTTGCTTTCTCAAAAACCAGGCTGTATAATTGTAGATAATCCAATGGATAATTTAGATACGTTGTCGCAAGTAGCTTTATTACAGCAACTAGAGGAAGTAGCAGCGAATTTACCCATTATCCAACTTGTAAACCGTACAAAAGATTGTTTGCCTTTTATAAAAAATGCAATAAATATTGAGGATGATAATAGTTGGGTTTATTGTGATAGTGTAGAGGCTTGTCTTAGTCAGCATCGCATAAATAATAAACCCGTTTTTTTTGGTTCAATTCCTTCATCAGATTATCAATACGGTTTGATAAATGATCCAATGATTGAATTAAAAAATATAACTGTTCAGTATGAAGAAAACGTAATTGTAAACAGTATCTGCTGGCAAATAAATCAGGGAGAATTCTGGCATTTAATTGGTCCGAATGGTGCAGGTAAAACCACGTTGTTATCATTGATAACTGGAGATAATCCAAAGGGGTACGGGCAAGATCTTACCTTATTTGGCAAACGAAAAGGAACCGGAGAAAGTGTTTGGTCAATAAAAGAAAAGATTGGTTACTTTACGGCATCCATGATAGAGTTGTTTAGTAGGTATTCTTCTGTTGAACAGATGGTTATTTCTGGTTTTTTTGATTCGATAGGGTTATATGCAAAACCATCCGGCAGGCAATTAAAACTGGCGCATGCATGGCTTTCTCTTATTGGTTTATGGCATTTAAAACAAATATCTTTTTATAAACTTTCCTTGGGGCAGCAAAGATTAATAATGATTGTGAGGGCAATGGTAAAACACCCACCCTTATTAATTTTGGATGAACCAACAGTTGGTTTGGATGATGACAATGTAGCTATTGTAACTGCACTGATAAATAAAATGGCGGTAGAAAGTAATACTGCTATTTTGTACGTATCTCATCGTGCAGAAGAGGAGCTTACACCAACATTTATTTTTGAATTAACGCCGGGTAAATCCGGATCTTCAGGAAGTGTTTTACTAAATATATTAAAGTAAAATTCTTTATTAATATCAGTTTCTTATAGTTGTTAAATTTGTTTATTGGATAGAAATATACAAGGTGACAGCAAGGACAGGTTTATTTTTTTACTGACTTTTTAGTTTTTAAATTCTGTAGTGTTATTAAAAAAATTGATAGCTGTAAAAGATACCGGCGTGTTGGCGCCTTCTTTTTTGGGAAGTATAAAATGGCTGTTGCGAATGGTTGCTTTTTCTTCATCAATTTTTGCATTGGATGTATTTAGCCACACAAGCAATTTTGTGTGTGGTATAAAAGTACAGCTGTCAAATAGTATTCTTCTTGGGCCATCACATTCCAACAAAAATTTTCCGTAAGGAGCATTTCCATTGTATGTTTTATCCTCAAAATTGCAACTAATAAAGCGGGTAGCTTCCGTTTCGTTATTGGCATTATAGCCATGTACAATGCTTCCATAAAAGTTACAGCCGGTAAATGTAAAAGCGGGTGCAGATATCCAAACAGACCAATATGTTGTCCCCCAAAAAGTACAGTTTTTAAATTGGCAATTACTTGCCTTGTCTCCCGATGTTACTACACCACATCCGTTATTATTTACGAATGCACAATTTTCAAAATTACCGTTGCTTATTGTATTTACTTCAGGTTCAATATCCAGTCCGGCACCAGGAGGAGAATTATATGCGCTTCTACCGGTATGATTAAACCTGCAATTTTTTACTGTAAGTGAATTTCCGCCCACCCATGAAAATCCCTGCCTGCAATTGTATTCAAATGTCGAATTTAAAATGTTTATTTTATCTGGTTCGGGAGATGCGATATTAGATACCTGAATGCCATCTAAGCCAAAATAACTTGCATTAATACCATCAATAAGTATAGAATGACAATTGTTTATATAAATACCTGTATGTGATAATTGAATACCTGCATCTGCATACTGGCCACCATACACAATTGATTTATTATTTCCATCTAGTGTTAAAAGTTTAACCGAAATATTGCTGCAGTTATTTAGCGAAATGCAATTGCCAATATAAGCAGCAAATTTTGCATCAGGACTTGAAGGATTATTGTTAGTAAAATTTTTGCCGCTTACAGGATCAAAACTTCCAAATTTTAATTTGGCTGTAAATTTTAAAATAGTTCCTTTTTCTCCTTGTATTAACAGGTTTTTAATATTGTTAAAAGCAAGTATATTCACGCCAGTACAGGCACTTTTATTTGTATCTCCGTTACCACGAATTTGCTTGCCAACAATGTAAATTCCTTTGGGTATTATAAGCGTTCCGTTGCCGCCCCGATCATTAAAAAAAATAGCAGCTTTAATAAAGGCTTCTGTATCATTTGTTATTCCATCACCTTTAGCACCAAAAGAGTGGATATTTTTTGTAGTGTTATTTTGAGAAAAAGCATAACTGCTAATTCCAGTAAAAAGCAATACATAAAGACAAAAATATTTGTTCATATAGATTTATTTATGCTATACAATTTACCCATTTTACTATTAGGGAGTTGCATTTATTTATTAAGTTATAAAATATGTAATCAGGGTTTTGTAAATAAACCAATCGGAAATTCAGGAAAAATAAATTCGTACTATGTTTTGTTCTTTGTTGTAACATTTCCGGATATCTGTTTATGAAATTAATTCTTTACAAAATAAATGTTTTCAATATACATTTGCAGCGGTAATTGCAGTATTATTTGGCGTATAAACACTGCTGCGTTTAACCAATTTACTAAAATCAGAACGTGGTGTCAAAGCAAGTCAACAAAGTAACAGCAGCAGGTTTAATAGTTGCTTTAGGAATTATTTATGGAGATATTGGAACTTCTCCCCTATATGTTTTTAATGCCATTATAAATAGCAAAGTAATAAATGAAATATTAATTGTTGGTGGCCTATCCTGCATTATTTGGACACTTACATTACAAACAACACTTAAATATGTAGTGCTCACTTTGCGGGCAGATAATAAGGGTGAAGGAGGTATTTTTTCTTTGTATACTTTGGTAAGACGACAAAAAAGATGGTTGGTAATACCGGCTATGTTAGGCGGAGCTGCATTGCTGGCGGATGGAATGATTACGCCACCTATTTCTGTGTCTTCTGCTATTGAAGGGTTAAAACAAATAGAAGCTTTTAAAAACATCGAACAACATACTATTATATATATTGTATTGGGGATTTTGTTATTCCTGTTTTTTTTACAGCAATTTGGAACTGCTTCAATCGGTAAATTATTTGGGCCAATTATGATGATCTGGTTTACGATGTTGAGTGTATTTGGTATAATCCACATCACAGATGATTGGAGTATTTTTAAAGCATTTAATCCTTATTACGCCGTTAAATTGTTAACTCAATATCCCAAAGGATTCTGGATATTAGGAGCCGTTTTTTTATGTACAACAGGTGCAGAAGCATTGTACAGCGACCTTGGTCATTGCGGCAGGGCTAACATCAGGTTTTCATGGATTTTTGTAAAAACCTGCCTGATATTAAATTATCTTGGTCAGGGAGCTTGGTTACTGGCGAATCATAGCGGTCATACTATTACAGATGAAATGATTAAGGGAGGCTTTAATCCCTTTTTTGGAGTAATGCCAGAACAGTTTCGGTTAATAGGATTGGTGATTGCAACTTTGGCAGCTATTATTGCAAGCCAGGCATTAATAAGTGGCTCTTTTACACTTATTGCAGAAGCCATCCGGCTAAATCTTTGGCCAAAAATGAAGATCAATTATCCCTCAGAAGCAAAAGGCCAGCTATATATTCCAGGCATCAATTTATTGTTGTTTATCGGTTGCTGTGGTATTGTTTTATACTTTAAATCTTCCAGTGCTATGGAAGCAGCTTATGGGTTAGCCATTACGCTGTGTATGTTATCTACTACAATATTATTTGCTAATTTTTTAATTTCCAGACGAACCTCCAGAATTTTTATTTACCTTTTTTTAGTTGTTTATTTAGCACTCGAAATGAGTTTTCTTGCAGCCAATCTTGATAAATTTCCGCATGGTGGGTTTATTGCTTTGCTGGTAGGCGGCGGTTTATTTGTAGTGATGTATGTTTGGTACAGAAGCCGCAAAATAAAAAATCGTTATGTAGAATTTGTGCGCATGGAAGAATATGTTCCAAAACTGGAAGAATTGAGTAATGATACCACTGTGCCTAAGTATGCTACTCATTTGGTGTACATGACTAGTGCCAATAACCCCAAAGAAATTGAGCACAAAATAATTTACTCTATTTTAAGTGGTAAACCAAAGCGTGCAGATATATTTTGGTTTGTTCACTTGGATACACTCGATGATCCCTATACCTGTGAATATGTTGTAGACCATATTATTCCAAATGATATCATACGGGTCGAATTCAGGTTAGGCTTTAGAATAGCTCCAAGAATAAACCTGATGTTTAAGAAAGTAGTAGAAGATTTAGTTGCCAATAAAGAAGTGAATGTTACCAGCAGGTATGAGAGCCAGCAACGAAACAATGTAGTGGGCGATTTTCAATTTGTAGTAATGGAAAAGTTTTTATCGCAGGATAATGAATTGCCTTTTATAGAACGGATTATCATGCACTTGTATTTTTGGATAAAAGAAATATCATTGAGTGAGGAAAAGGGTTTTGGTTTACAGCAAAGCAATGTATCTGTTGAAAAATATCCATTGGTTGTAGCACCTACAACTAAATTTAAATTAAATAGAATTTATACCGATGAAAATGAATAATCATTAAAATAGTACTGTATTTTAAATTGGTGTATGTGTGTAAATTATTGACTATTTGTAATTCATTTTGTAATGCAGGATATAAACAATATTACAGTAACACAACTTTTTGAGCTAATAAATGCCAATAAAGATTTTCAGCTTATTGATACAAGAGAACCTACTGAGCATGCAGAATTTAATATCGGAGGCACCCTAATTCCGCTGGGTGATATTATCAAAAACCTGCACCAGATAGATAAGGAAAAGAAGGTAGTTCTATATTGCAGGCATGGCATACGCAGCCAGATTGCCATACAACGTTTACAGCAAAAATTTCCATTTAAAAATCTCGTTAACCTGGTTGGCGGTATCGAGGAATGGAAAAAGCATTTCTCTTAGCTTGTAAGTTTTTAAGTTATTTACTGTAATTTTTACACTTATTTGGCAATGTCAATGAACTGAAAAATGTCTCCAACAATTATTTACATAATAGCCGGCTACCTGATTTTGTTGGTGGCAGCGTATTTGTTGCAGGAGCGTTTAATTTTTAAACCGGAAAAACTTCATCAGGATTTTAAATATAAATATGACGCACCTTTTAAAGAATTATTTTTTGAAGTAGCGGAAGGTGTAAGAATTAATGGATTGCATTTTTATGTAGAAAAGCCATTGGGATTAATTCTCTATTTTCATGGAAATTCAAGAAGCATAAAAGGTTGGGCAAAATATGCAAAAGATTTTTTCAGGTATCAGTATGATGTGGTTTTGGTTGATTACAGAGGTTTTGGAAAAAGCACTGGCAAGCGTAGTGAAAAAGATATGCACAGCGATATGCAGTTTGTGTACGATAACCTTACAACCACTTATCATGAAAATCATTTGATAGTGTATGGAAGAAGCCTTGGCAGCGGATTTGCAGCTAACCTGGCAAGCGAAAACAAACCCCGCTATTTAATTTTAGATGCACCTTATTTTAGCTTTAAAAAAGCAGTAGAGCGGTTTTTACCGATACTTCCCATGCGGTTGGTACTCCGTTTTCACATGCGTACAGATAAGTGGATACCGAAAGTAAATTGCCATACTTATATTCTGCATGGTACAAAAGATTGGTTGATCCCGATCAGCAACAGTGAAAAGTTACAGTCTTTAAACCCAAGAAAAATAACTTTAATTCGTATCCAGGGCGGAGGTCACAATAACCTGCCTTCTTTTCCGGAATACCATAATTTCATAAGAGATATTTTATCGCCATGAAGCGTAATGATTAATAACCGCATACATGAAACCGCTGTATAAAACAAGACTATTCAAATGGGGTAAAATTATTTTGATACTGTATGTGTCTATCGGCTTGCTGTTGTTTTTATTGCAGGATTATTTATTATTTCATCCGGTTGCCCTTGAAAGAAATTATCGTTACCAGTTTAATTCCCCGTTTCAGGAAGTTAATATTCCTTTTGGTAAAACAGATACGATCAGTATGGTGAAATTTTTTGCAACAGGTACTGTTCACAAAGGAGTAGTGCTTTATTTTCATGGCAATAAAGACAACATCAACCGCTATGCAAAGTTTGCAGCTAATTTTACCCAACGCGGCTACGAAGTATGGATGGAAGATTATCCTGGCTTTGGGAAAAGTACTGGGATCCGCAACGAACAGGTACTTTACCGGCAGGCAGAAAAAATTTATTCAATGGCTGCTGCCAGTTTTAATAAAAACCAGGTTGTAGTGTATGGGAAATCTTTTGGAAGTGGCATTGCAGCCTACCTTGCTTCAGTTAAAGATTGTAAACAATTGATCCTGGAAACACCTTACTACAGTATCCCTAATTTACTTGCATGTTATGCACCAGTATATCCAACCGGCAGTATGACAAAATATAAAATACCCTCTTATCAATTCCTGCAACAGGTAAAAGTACCCATCACTATTTTTCATGGAACCGATGATGGTGTGATACCTTACCGTTGTGCCCAACAACTAAAAGCAGTTTTAAAACCTTCCGATCAGTTTATAACAATCGTAAATGGAACACACCATAATTTAAACGACTTTCCTTTGTTTCATCAAAAGCTTGATTCTTTGCTGGGGCAATAGTTATTTATTTTTCAGATAGTCTTACCGTTTTTGTACCAATACTTAACTGATACGTACTACCAATTTTTAACGCATAGTTTTCTTTAGCATGGCTTACAGGAAAATTAAAACAGACTGGGTAAGAATATTCTTTTACAAGCTCGTGTATGGTCTCGTATACAGTTTTACCAAAAGGCTTGTCAGTATCTTTTATGTCTGTAAAGCCACCAATAACCAAACCAGCCAGGTTATCCAGTTTGCCGCTTCTTTTTAATTGATACAGCATACGGTCAATGCCATAAATATATTCCCCGATATCTTCTATAAAAAGAATTTTATTTTTTGTGCTAATGTCAGATACAGTGCCGGTTATATGTGCCAGCAAAGAAAGATTACCGCCAACGAGTTCGCCGGTAACTGCACCTTGCTTATTGAATATGTGTGTGGCACAACCATACTTATTTTTTTTACCCGTCAATATTTTTTTTAACGACAGTACAAATTCATTTTGTGCTCCACCATCATTAAAAGCCGAAGCCATTGGAGCATGAATACTGGCTGTTTTACAATTTGTTAAAATGTGGGCATGCAAAACAGTAACATCACTAAAGCCAATTATCCATTTTGGTTTCTTTTTAAATTTTTTAAAATCAAGCTTGTCAATAATTCTGCTAACACCATAACCACCACGTCCGCATAAAATGGCATTGATAGTATCATCGTCCAGCATCGCCTGCATTTCAATTAACCTTTCTTCATCTGTGCCTGAAAAATAATTTGTCGATTTACTGCCAATTGTTTTACCAACCACTACCTGATAGCCCCATTGCTGCAGCGTATCAATACAGGTTTGGGCTTTTTCTTTCGCCATATAACCGGCAGGGCAAGTAATACCAATGGAATCACCTTTTTTTAAATAGGGAGGAATTTTTATCATTGTATTTCAGTTAAACTGCATTCGGTTGTAGCAATGTTTAATGTATGTTTTATGCCACATTTTAGTGCAAAATTATTTTTTTGATGCCCCACAGGAAAATCAAAACAAACCGGGTAATTAAACTCATTTACTTTTTCTAACACAATTTCTTCCAGTGTTTTTCCAAACTCTTCGCCTGCATCATCTTTTTTAATTTTGAAGCCACCAATAATCAGGCCCACCAGGTTAGATAATTTACCACTTCGTTTCAGGTTCCAGAACATGCGGTCGATGCTGTATAAATACTCACCGGTATCTTCTACAAATAAAATTTTATTAGTTGTTATCAAATCGCTTTTGCTGCCTGCCAGCGATTCAATTGTTTTTAAATTTCCCCCAACTAAAATGCCGGTTGCACTGCCGGTTTTATTTTTTTGATTTGGTATTATAGGGTAATTCAATTTTTCACCGGTCAGACATTTTTGAATACTTTCAATGGTTTCTTTTTGTGCTGGTTCTGCCTTGCTCCAGTCATCCGGAAAACTATTACACATTTTTGAGTGGATAGAAGCTATGCCATAGTTCCTGTTCAGGTGGCTGTGTATTATTGTTATATCACTGAATCCGATTATCCATTTTGAATGAACTGCAAATTGTTTAAAATCAATTTTGTCAATGATTCTCACTACACCATAGCCACCTCTTGCACATAAAATAGCCTTTATTTTTTTATCATCCAGCATCTGTTGAAAGTCATTCAGCCTTTCTTCATCCGTGCCGCCAAACGTAAAATCTTTTTTACCTACCGTATTGCCAATACTTATTTCAAAACCCCACTCTTTTAGTTTAATGATTGCCGGTAAAATTTCCTCAGCAGTTATATAACCTGCCGGACATGTAATACCAATAGTATCTCCTTTTTTAAGGTAAAGCGGTATAATATTTCGGTCGTTAGGGTCTTCTGTTGTATTTATTGTTGAACCTTCTGCAAATGAAGCAACAAGCGGAACAAATGAGGATAGAAATTTTTTTCTGTTCATAAAAGAATACAATTCATTTTAGTACCGGCTGTCCGATTTATCAAACAAACCCGTTTATGGTTTTACGCTCACTCTTTTTTATACAGATCAAATTTATAATAATAATGGGTTTTAAATGCATCTCTTTAAAAGGTATATACAATCCTTTTACACAGGCTTAGCAACGTACTGCCAAAGAACTTTGCCAAACGAACTTTTTACTTTCATTTTAATAACTGTCCTGGTTTTCCCGGAAACAAGCTTCTTAATGAACCGGTTGTATGGGTATAAGAATTAAATTATATTAAATCATAAAAAAAAATTATCATTATTTCGTAATAACGCAATGCCAGATAGAAAGCTGCCATAAAAAAAACTTCTTATTACTGTAATAGTTCTGGCTATTACTTTTGTAGCAGTACAGTTTAATTCTTTTTTTTGCTATAATCTTTATTAATGCTGTTTTTTATGAAGGTAAAACGCCAATGATTTGTTGCTGTAAGTAACAAGTGACTGTAATGTATAAATGGAGCTTGATCAATAAAAATATATTTATAAAAAATTTTAATGACCCCCTATCCGGGAGATACTGTCGTAGTAGGCTTTAAACGGATATTTGCCCATGCAGAATTGCGGGCATAAAATACTTTTTTGTAAAGCACGAGATATGCCCGCCGATCTTTCGCAAGCATTACTACGATCTTTAATAACGTGAAGAAAATAATAGGTTAGCCGGATCATCTGAAAGCAATTACAAACTGGGCTGTTAAGCGGGGTTTTTTGTTTGTTTGGGGATTGTACTTGCTTTAGGTAAATTTGCAGTGCTTAACGGGAACCTGCCTGCAGGCAGGTTTTGGTGGATTAGCAGTATTGCATGGTTTTTGGATTTGTAATGTTTAAAAACCTGTTTAACCTTAGAACTGATTTATTAACACTACTTATTTATGAAAAGATTGATAAAATTGAAGGCAATCAATAACGGTATATGATACAATGGAGTGATCCGCAATAGCGGACAAGCTACAACGATGCTTAATATTAGTACAAATGTTAAGTACAAAAAGAAATTATGACAGATCCAAAAAGATATTTAATTACTTCTGCATTGCCTTATGCCAACGGGCCTAAACACATTGGGCATTTGGCAGGAGCTTATTTGCCGGCAGATATTTATGTGCGTTATTTAAGGGCGCAAAAAAAGGATGTAGTGTATGTATGTGGCAGTGACGAACATGGGGCTGCTATTACCATTCAGGCGATGAAGGAAGGCACCACGCCACGAGAAATTGTAGACAAGTACCACGCCATGCTAAAAAGCAATATGGCCGATTTGGGTATTTCGTTTGACATTTATCATCGTACTTCTGCACCCATTCATCATGAAACTGCACAGGAATTTTTCACTGCATTAAATGACAAAGGCGATCTGGAAGTAAAAGATACCGAGCAATATTTTGACGAAGAGGCCAACACCTTTTTAGCCGATCGTTACATTGTGGGCACTTGTCCGGTTTGTGGTAATGAAAATGCTTTTGGTGATCAGTGTGAAAAATGCGGCACTTCTTTAAGCCCTGAAGAACTGATCAACCCGAGGAGTACTTTAAGCGGTAATGCACCTATAAAAAAAGCTACCAAACATTGGTATTTGCCTTTAAACAGGCATGAAGAATTTTTACGCAAATGGATTCTGGAAGATCATAAAAATGATTGGAAAGCGAATGTTTTGGGGCAATGTAAAAGTTGGCTGGATGCAGGTTTGCAGCCAAGAGCTGTAACACGTGATCTAGATTGGGGAATTAAAGTACCCAGCCCTCTCGCCCCCCAAGGGGGGATCTTAGAACCAGAGAATTCGGATGAGCCTTTTGATTATCAAACAGCCGACCCTATTGTTTATGGGCTGCTAAAGGAATTTGTAAGCAAACATAGAAGCAGTCCTACCGAGGCTGAAAATATTTTATGGCAAATTTTAACGGGTAAAAAATTAGATGGCTATAAATTCAGACGTCAGCATATTATTGGAAATTTTATTGCACATTTCGTCTGTCTTTCTCAAAAAGTAATAATAGAAGTTGATGGATTGATACATCAGTTAAAAGAAAATCAAATTAGTGATAGCGAAAGAACAATTGAATTAAATAAGTTTGGTTTTGATGTGATCAGATTTACCAATAATGAGGTAATAGGTGATACAGATAGTGTATTAAACAAGATACTTAACAAATTATCGGAAAAGAGTTCAAAAGAATTATACACCAGGAACCCTCCTTTGGAGGGTAGGGAGGCTGTAGAAGCAGGGAAGGTATTGTATGTTTGGTTTGATGCACCCATAGGTTACATCAGCGCAACCAAACAGTGGGCATTGGACAATAACAAAGATTGGAAACCATACTGGTATAATGAAGATACCAAGCTGGTGCATTTTATCGGCAAGGATAATATTGTTTTTCACGCCATTATTTTTCCGGTGATGTTGAAGTTGCATGGAAATGTGTTGCCGGATAATGTACCCAGTAATGAGTTTATGAATCTGGAAGGAGATAAGATGAGCACAAGCCGTGGATGGAGCATTGAGATGGATGATTACATCAACGATTTTGTAAAGAAAGAAAATGGTGGTGACCAGATGGTGGATGCGTTGCGCTATTATTTAAATGCCATTGCTCCTGAAACAAAAGACAGTGAGTTTACCTGGAAGGGATTTCAAGATACGGTGAAAGGTGAACTGGTGGATGTGTTTGGTAATTTTGTAAACAGGGCTTTTGTACTGATGCATAAATTATGCAAGGGCAAAGTACCGGCATTGCATGCGGATATCCTTGATGATGCAGACAGGAATATGTTTACTGAAATAGCTGCGGCAAAAGCCACCATTGAAAACTTAATAGAAGGATACAAATTTAGGGATGCACAGTATGAAGTTATTGACATGGCAAGAAAGGGCAATAAATATATGCAGGACAAGCAGCCATGGATAGTAGCGAAAACACTGGAATTAAATCCTGAAGGGCAAAAGTTAATTGACAACTGTCTGCACATTTGTTTACAGCTTACTGCAAACCTGGCTGTTTTTATCAATCCATTTTTACCATTTGCAGCAAAGAAAATGTGCTATATGATGAAGGTTGTAGATAAGATGCTGGACTGGCAAAATGCAGGCAAACCCAACTTGTTAAGTGTAGGCTATTCGTTGAGAGAACCGCAACTATTGTTCAGAAAAATTGATGATACAGAAGTGGCTGAGCAAGTGGAAAAATTAAAAATTAAAAGCGAAAAAATAAAAATGGAAAATGAAAATAAGGAACCTACAGAACAGGGGAAGTCTTCGATAGCTGTGCAAGCAGCAGTAGGGTCGTTGAATAACTCCCCTTCAGGGGATGGGGGCAAACCCGAAATAAGTTTTGAAGATTTTGCAAAAATAGATTTAAAAGTAGGGACCATTTTATCAGCAGAAAAAGTAGCAAAAGCTGATAAATTATTAAAATTAGAAGTTGACCTTGGCTTTGAAGTAAGAACCATCGTAAGTGGCATTGCATTACATTTTGAACCTGCAGCTATCGTGGGTAAACAAGTTACAGTGGTTACCAATCTTGCCCCAAGAAAAATGAGGGGTATTGAAAGTAATGGTATGATTCTGATGGCTGAAGATGCAGACGGTAAACTAAAATTTATAAATCCTGATGAAGTGGTTAAAAATGGAAGTGGCGTAAGTTAATAATACTTACAGACTCAATTTTTACTATTATAATTATTTACTTTTTAATAAATATTAACAGGCTTTAACAGCCTGTTTTTATTTTTTATGATGCTTTTATAAATTGTCTTAATTTCGA
Organism: Ferruginibacter sp.; assembly: GCA_025352695.1. Taxonomy (GTDB): domain Bacteria; phylum Bacteroidota; class Bacteroidia; order Chitinophagales; family Chitinophagaceae; genus Ferruginibacter. Next base: position 47,114 of record JANXSK010000101.1, read on the forward strand.
ATTATAAAAAATAGTTGTTTAACTAACTATCCATATGATTTAAATAATTGCGTAAAAGGGATACATATGAAAAGAATTATAAAAAAAGTAGCCGTATTAGGAAGTGGAATAATGGGTAGTCGTATTGCCTGCCATTTTGCAGGTATCGGTTTGCAAGTTTTATTGTTGGATATTCAGCCGAAAGCTTTACCTGCAACTGCAAAAGTTTCGGAGAAAAACAAAATAGTAAATGATGCGTTGGCTGCAGCTATCAAATCAAACCCTTCGCCGGTTTATACCAAAGATGTTATAAAAAAAATTACTACTGGCAACTTCACAGATAATATGAAAGAGATTGCCCAGTGCGATTGGGTAATAGAAGTGGTGGTAGAGCGTCTCGATATTAAACAAGCCGTTTTTACAGAAGTTGAAAAGCATCGCAAACAGGGCACCTTAATTAGTTCCAATACTTCTGGTATTCCAATACACATGATGGCAGAAGGCAGAAGTGATGATTTTAAAAAGCATTTCTGCGGAACACATTTTTTTAATCCGCCTAGGTATTTGCGGTTGCTGGAAATTATTCCAACACCCTTTACGGATGGGGAAGTGGTTGATTTTTTAATGGAATATGGAAGCCTTCAATTGGGAAAAACAACTGTATTGTGTAAAGACACGCCAGCGTTTATTGCTAACAGGATAGGCGTATTTGGTATGATGGCCATTATGAATACGATGGATAAATTGCAGTTATCTGTTGATGAAATTGAAGCACTAACCGGCCCTATTATTGGCCGACCAAAATCTGCTACTTTCCGCACTGCAGATGTAGTGGGAATTGATACGTTGGTTAAAGTGGCAAAAGGTGTTTATGAGAATTGTCCGGAGGATGAAGCAAAAGAACAATTTGTTATTCCTGCCTGGTTAAATAAAATGACAGAAAATAATTGGTTAGGCGATAAAACGGGACAGGGATTTTTTAAGAAGCTGCCAACATCTGAAAAAGGAGAAAAGGAAATCCAGGTTTTAAACCTTGCTACGCTTGAATATGAGCCACGTAAAAAGCCAAGGTTTGCTACAATTGAAACAGCCAAACCAATAGATGATTTAAATGCAAGATTAAAAGCTTTGTGTGGTGGTACCGATAAAGCAGGCGAATTTTATCGCCTGTTTCACTATAATTTATTTTCCTACATCTCCTATAGAATTCCAGAAATAAGTGACGAATTATATCGTATTGATGATGGTATGATGGCTGGCTTTGGCTGGGAAATTGGAGCCTTTGAAAGTTGGGATGCATTAGGTGTTGCTAAAACAGTAGCAGCCATGAAAGTAGCTGGTTTTAAAGTAGCACCCTGGGTAGAGGAAATGTTGGCAACCGGTGCAATATCTTTTTATAAAGTAGCAAATGGGAAGCGGCTTTACTACGATGCTATTACCAAAGATTACAAAACCATTCCGGGAGGAGATGCATTTATTGTAATGAAAAATTTTACTAACGCAACCATTTGGAAAAATAGCGCTTGTCGTACCTATCATTTAGGCGAAGAAGTGGTGGGCCTGGAATGGTACACCAAAATGGGAAGCATCGGCGGAGAAGTGTTAGAAGGTATTGAAAAGTCAATTGCAATTGCTGAAGAAAAGTACAAGGGATTGGTAATTGCAAATGATGGTCCCAATTTTAGTGCAGGTGCCAACGTGGGAATGATATTTATGCTTGCCATCGAACAGGATTATGATGAAATAGATATGGCCATCCGAACGTTTCAAAACACCATGATGAGGGTGCGTTATTCCGGTATTCCGGTGGTACTTGCACCGCATGGATTGGCGTTGGGTGGCGGTTGTGAAATTTGTTTACATGCTGATAAAGTAATTGCTGCCGCTGAAACATATACCGGATTGGTAGAAGTAGGTATAGGCGTAATACCTGGTGGCGGTGGCACTAAGGAATTTGTGTTAAAGGCTGCTGATGAAACGCATGATGGTGAAGTTGATACGCTCACTTTGCAAAACCGGTTTTTAACAATTGCTACAGCAAAAGTGGCTACTTCTGCACAGGAAGCTTTCGATATGGGGATTTACCGCAAAGGAATAGATTTGGTTAGTGTTAATTTAGGAAGGCGGATAGCGGAAGCTAAACAAGCTGTTATTGAATTGTACAACGATGGTTATGTAATGCCTGTAAAACGTACCGATATTAAAGTATTGGGTCGGTCTGCATTGGGTACAATGTTAGCGGGGATCAATGGTATGTACAAAGGCAATTTCGCAACAGACCATGATGTGACCGTTGCTAAAAAATTAGCGTATGTAATGTGTGGCGGCGATTTAAGTGAACCTACTTTAGTAAGCGAGCAATATTTACTAGATCTTGAAAGAGATGCATTTTTAAGCCTTACCGGAGAAAAGAAAACGTTGGAAAGAATACAGAGTGTATTAAAAAGTGGTAAGCCTTTAAGGAATTAAACTAACTGGTCTGGCGGGAACTTTAGACCAGTTAGTTTAGCCTACATTAATGATTCATACTTTCTGCCAGCAGGCGGTGAAAATGGTGTGTGCCCTGTTCTCTTGTAACAGAATACCTGCCATGTTTATAAAATCTTGATACAACACCTTTCTGTACATTCTGAACAATTTCTTCATCTTCCATTTCAACCTTATCCAAATCACTACCAGCTCCTTTATCGTATTTATCTGCTTTCCACATAAAGGTTAAAAATTCAACTTTAGTTTTATTAACGCCAACCGGGCTTACAATATTTACTGATAAACCCCAGGGGTAAAAATTAAACATCATGTTAGGATATACCCAAAAATAATAAGCTGCCACATTGGTTCCATAATCAATAGACGATGCCGGTAAATCAAAGCAATTGGCAGCATCTTTACTTACACCTAATTGCAAACTTGCTTTCGCATACAACTCAGTAGTATAGTCGCCAAAACTTAATGCTGCATTTAATGAGGCATGTACAAAAGGAATGTGAAAACCTTCTAAATAATTTTCGCAATACAGTGCCCAGTTAGCATCTATATCAAATGATTTATTTAACTCCGGGCGGTAAACAAATTCCTCAATAGGCAGCCAGTGCAAACGCTCCATCATTTCACTTAAATAAACATACACATCTTCTTTTTTGTTGAGGCAGGTAAACAATAAATTGCCCCAGTTAAACAATGGCAGCACAGGTAAATTATCAGCGTCGCACGGAAAATTTTCTACTTCTTTAAATTCCGGCATCGAAACAAATTTGCCAGATAATTCAAATAACCTGCCATGATACTTACACCGTAAATTAGTTGCTTTACTGCATTGTTTATACGCAATAATATTACCCCTGTGGGTACAAACATTCGACAGGCAGTGAACTTCCCCTTCTGCGTCTTTGGTAAGTAGCAGCGGTTCATTCAGGTACTTTTCCAGTAAGGTAAAAGGTTGGACATCGCCATTAAATTTCACTAATTCATTACTGCCAATAAATTGCCAGGATGAGGCAAATATTTTTTCTTTAGCAGCCTCAAAAAGAGTTACACTATTATAAATAGCTGTTGATATGGTATTGGCTTTCGCAATGTTAGGATCAATAAATAAGTGACTCATAAAAAGGATTATTTAAATTGTAAAATAGTATTTAAAAAAAGTTAGTATGATCGAAGGTATATTTTTTAGTCAGCAATAATTTATATCAACAACACATTACTGTAAAATAACAAATTTATACGTCCTGATCACTTGCTACACTATTACGATAATTTTGTAAGATGGGAGAAATAGAATTAAAACCGGATGCAAAAAAACTGATCATACATTCCGTACTATTTTTTTACGGTGATGCCGCAAGCGATACATTGGGTTTTCAAATTGCTGTAGATATTGCAGATCATTGGAATGCAGCAAAAGGGAAAGCAAAGATTAAAAATATTGTATATGATGTAATTTTTGATATCCAAAGTCTTTGGGAAAGATCGCTTTCACCAGAAATGGTTTTTGAAAATACCAACCCACGAAATAATTATTTCAGGATAGAAGAATATGCATCCGGCAATATTTCCTTTGTAGATGACATAGGCTGCAACACCGGCTATTTTAAATTAGATAACCTCCTCAATCATTCCACTACCGCAGCGCATGAATATGGACATACAATTGGTTTACACCATCCACAAATAGTAGATATCCGGGGAAAAGGAATTCCGGGTATCATGTATCCAAGGGGGACTATTGTTGATGCCATTTACCAATACAGTCCAGTGGCAGTGCCATTGGCACCCGGTGGTACAATAAATCCCATTTACAGAAAAGTATTGCAGAAAGATATTGACAATCTCAACTTGCAGCATCTTGCCTACAATTCCTCTGGTAAAGCAATCATCGGAAACTTTAGTAATATTTGGCATCAGCAACATCAGCCTTAACTGCCACTTATACCAATTTGTATATCTGTCAATAATAAAATCACTTATCTTCAAAGCTCAATCATTAATACAGCTTATGTCAATTCTTTCTGTTGAAAACCTTTGTAAAAATTACGGGCAGGTGCAGGCACTAAAGGGAGTTAGTTTTAGTGTGCCAAGAGGAACAGTTTTTGGGATATTAGGACCTAACGGTAGCGGTAAAACAACACTGTTAGGAATAATTATGGACATACTTAAACCAACCAGTGGCAGTTATAACTTATTTGATGCAACACCTGATGAAACGTATCGCCGCAAGATTGGAACATTTTTAGAAACACCTAATTTTTATCATTATTTATCTGCCCAAAAAAATTTAGAAATTGCGGCAGCCTTAAAAGAAAGGGGTGCTCAAGATATTCCGAGAGTGCTGGATCTGGTGAATCTTACCCAGAGAAAGGATTCTCGTTTTAGCACCTATTCTTTAGGAATGAAACAGCGACTAGCTATAGCATCTTGCTTGTTAGGCGATCCTGAAGTATTAATTTTAGATGAACCTACCAACGGACTTGATCCGGTAGGAATTGCAGAAATACGGCAGTTGATAAAGCAATTGCACCAACAAGGAAAAACTATAATTATGGCTAGCCATTTATTAGATGAAGTAGAAAAAGTTTGTACGCATGTGGCTATTTTAAAAAAGGGAAATTTGGTAGCAGCCGGAGATGTAAATGAAATATTGGCCAATGAAGATATTGTTGAAATTGGCGCTACAGATATGAAGCAACTGGCAGCTATAGTAACGTCTATGCAAGGCCACAGCAATATAAAAAATCAGGATAAAATAATACAACTTTTTTACCCTATTGGTACCGCTGATGTGGAAAGTATTAACAAACATTGTTTTAATAGTGGAGTAGTGCTTAATCATTTACAGCTTAAAAAGAAAAGCCTGGAAGCTAAATTTTTTGAATTAACCAACTAATCAACTGTTTTGTATGATAAAATTATTGAAGGTAGAATGGATGAAGATCAGAAGCTACAATGCTTTTATTGTGATCAGTGCTTTTTTCGCAGTAGGCGTATTTGCTTCTAATTACCTAGCTTATTCATTTAAAAAAAATGTTATTGATCCAGCAGATCCAACAGGTTTGATCTCTGCTGGTTCACCTTTTGGTTTTCCAAATGTTTGGCAAACTGTAAGTTACTATAGTGGCTTAATGTTGTTATTGCCGGGCTTGTTGTTGCTCATTTTAGTAACCAATGAATTTACTTATAGAACACACAGGCAAAATATTATTGATGGAATTAGTCGTAATCAATTTACACAAGTAAAGTTATTGATGGGTGTTATTGCAGCCCTAGTATCTACCCTACTTGTTTTTATTGCGGTACTTTTATTTGGATTACTTGTCAATACCGGTTCATTTTCATTTTCAGGAATAGTAAATATCTGGTACTTTTTTTTAAAGGCGCTTACCTATAATTTTATAGCAATTTTAATTGGCGTATTGGTTAGGCGTACTGGTTTTGCTATTGCGGTATTTTTTATTTACTCGGTGCTGGAAAATGGAATCTCAATTCTTTTGCTTGTGTGGGCAATAAACATAAAAAAGAACAATAACATCGATCTTGGAAATATGGGAAACTATTTACCAATGAATGCTGCTGATGGATTGCTTTACTCGCCTTTTGATTCCTTTACAAACATGGCAAATAAATTTTTACCGTCAGATTATACTTGGCTGGTATTTTTATTAGCAATAATTTACCTGGCTTTATTTTATTTTTGGAGCCAACAAAGAATGCTAAAATCAGACTTATAAAATTTAATCAGGCTTTACAGAGTTGTTTAAGTGCCGAATCTATTGTTGGATATAAAAATGTAAAGCCAGTTTTTTTTATTTTGTCGCAACTAACAGTAGTACTTTTTAATACTTCAGTACTTCTTTCACCTAACATTATTTTTAAAATAATAGCAGGTACGTGCATCGGAATAAAAAATTTTCCTTTCATTTTTTTTGCAAGTTCAATGGTAAGGGTTTTATTAGTTACGGGTTCGGGTGCAACTGCATTGTAACTTCCCGAAAGCAGGTTATTTTCAAGTGCATTTATAAACAGGCGGCAAAGATCATCAATGTGTATCCAGCTTATTATTTGTTTGCCACTTCCTAAAATTCCGGCAATGCCTAATTTAATTGGCTTTTTAAATTCGGCAAGTGCACCGCCATCATTACTTAGTACAATACCTAAGCGCAGTTTTACCAATCGTTTTTGTAATGCTTCAACTGGGTCAATACTTTGTTCCCAAAGGAGGCAAGTTTCGCCTAAAAATCCTTCGGCCGATAAATCGTTCTCTTCAAATGCCTTTTTATTTTCACTGCTATCTGCTCCATACCAGCCAATCGCAGATGCACTTACAATTGTTTTAACTTTATTTGAGTTGTTACTTAAAGCCAGCAATATTAATTTGCTACTTTCTGTGCGGCTATTTTGGATTTCAAGTTTGTAAGAAGCAGTCCATTTTTTATCAACAACACCTGCACCTGCCAGGTGTATGATGTAGTCTGCTTTTTGCAAGGCAGTTATATCAATCGTTTGGTTATTAGGGTTCCACACTGCGTAATCAACAAACTGAATCTTGTTTTTATTTGCAGGCAGCTGCCTGGTAAGTATAATCACTTTGTAACCATTAGCCAATAAATGCTTTGTGATAGCTACACCCACCATGCCGGTACCGCCGGTTATTAAAACTGTTTCCATGAAATTATTTTAAAAAATTCTTAAACAATTTATTTATTTATATAAATAGAAAATGAATTTCTGATATTAAAAACGCATGTTAATTTTTAGATAAAAACAAAACTTACACTATCTTATTTATATTTTTATTAAAAGATTATAGCTTAATTTTAATTTCAAAATATGTTTTTGTATGAAGGGAATATTTGTAAATATATGCCTCCTGTTTTTAGTGCCTGTAATTTGTTTTTCACAAAAAATTACTTTTTCTGATGTGTTGAAGGAAAATAGCCGTGATATGGATTTTGAGATTATTGGTAAAGTGAGTGGAAATATATTGGTATTTAAAAATATAAGTACGAGTTATGCAGTTTCCATTTATCAGGGAGAAATGGATCTGAAAGAAAAAATTGAACTGGATTTTATACCCTCAAAATCCTTTAATGTTGATTTTGTAGTGTATCCTGATTTTTTCTTTATGATTTATCAGTATCAAAAAAAAGGAGTTGTTTATTGTATGGCAGCTAAATTGGATGGCAACGTTAAAAATATTGGAGAACCCATTTTGCTTGATACTACACATGTTGGAACTTTTGGCGATAACAAAATATACAGTGTTATTAATAGTGAAGACAAACAAAAAATAATGGTATTTAAAATACAAAAAAAGGAAGAGAATTTCAATTTTGTTACATTGCTTTTTGATAATCAACTACAGTTAATTCATAAAACCCGTCAGTCATTAACCTATAATGACAGAAAGGATGTTTACAGCGATTTTTCGCTTGATAACGAAGGAAATTTTGTTTTTACAAAATCGATTAAATCGGGAAGCAGGGATGATATTGGAACACTCGATCTAATAACAAAAACTTCTATGCAGGATACTTTTTCAATAAAAATGCTTCCTCTTAAAAAAATGTATATTGATGAAGTGAAAATTAAAATTGATAATGTAAATAAAAAGTATATCCTCAATTCATTTTATTATGTAGAGCGCCGGGGCAATATTGCCGGTTTATATGTTTCAATATGGGATATAAAAGGTGATAGTACTTCTGCAAATGTTTTTACATCTTTGGCAGATAGTATAAGAAGTGAAGCTAAAGAAACTGGCGGACTGCGGTATGCCTTTAATGATTACTTTATCCGCAATATTGTATTAAAAAAAGATGGCGGTTATTTATTGGCTGCAGAAGATTATTCTACTCAAAGTTCAGGCAATAACAATTGGAATCGCTGGGATTATTTATACAATTCGCCATTTAGTAATCCTTACTATTATAACTATTACAATCCTTATTATGGAGGTTATTACAGGCCTTATAATAATTTTGGCGGCTACAATTCTACCAGGTATTATTATTACAATATATTGATATTAAGCATAAGTAGTAATGGTGTGCCGGAGTGGAGCAATATTGTTCACAAAGATCAGTCTTCTTCAGAAACCGATAATTTTATGTCTTACGCCACCTTTAACACCGGGGCTGGCATTCATTTCTTATTTAATAATTCCGACAAGCGAAACCCGTTGTTAATTGATAATTTGATTGGCGCTGATGGAACTATTACCCGAAATCCAAGTTTAAAAAGTTATGAGAATGGATACAATTTTATGATAAGATTTGCCAAACAAACCGGTGCCAAACAAGTTATTGTACCCTGCTCTTATCGTAACCAGATATGTTTTGCTAAAATTGATTTTCAATAATGAGCAGAATATTTTATTTGCCAATTTCGTAAAACAATAATTATTGCTCATTTTTGTAATGATTAAACTTAATAATTATTGTGACAGGCACGTTTAAAGCCAATAATCATTACAATGCCTTTTTGCTATTGGTGTACGGGCTGCTGCTAAAGTTGCCGATGTTTTTGCATCCAACTATTCCGCTTCCTCAACAAACGAACGGGTTTTTATATAACGCATTATTGGGTCAACTTACAAAAACTATTGGCAGTAGTTTTCCATTTATTTATCCCTTCATTAGTTTTTTACTATTGTATACACAGGCGATCACTTTTAATAAGCTGGCCAACGACCAACGCCTGATGCAAAAGCCTAATTATCTTGCTGCAATGTCATATTTGCTTATTACTTCTATGTTTAAAGAATGGAATGTTTTATCTGCTCCACTTATTGTGAATACTTTCTTAATTTGGGTTTGGGCAAATATGAGTGGTTTGTATAATGATAAAAAAGCAAAATCAACTCTTTTTAATATAGGCATAGGTATTGGAGTTGCTACTTTTTTTTATTTTCCCTCTATAGCATTTTCTTTATTGATAATAGTAGGCTTAACTGTAACAAGGCCATTTAAATTGGCAGAATGGATGATAGCGTTGTTAGGTATAATAACACCTTATTATTTTTTACTTGCCTACGTTTTTTTAATGGATAAATGGAAGGGGTATAAATTTCCAGACTTTGCTATTAGTCTGCCTAAATTTTACGAATCCCGCTGGGCATTAGTCGCTGTAATAATTGTTTCGGTAGCAACAGTTGTTGGTCTTTTTTATATACAGCAAAATTTTCGCCGCCAATTGGTGCAAACACGGAAAAGCTGGAATCTTGTTTTCCTGTATTTTCTTGTGGCTGTTTTTATACCTTTTATTAATGCCACACACAGTTTTCAATATTGGATTTTATCCGCCATTCCACTTTCTGCTTTTGTGGCAAGTGCATTTTTATATCCATCAAAAAAATGGTTCCCGCTATTACTCCATTGGTTGATGGTTGCTTTTGTTATTGCATTTAGCTACTTCGTAAAATAATAAAAATGTAATTGTACTTTTGCATTAAATTATTTAAAAAGTATTTCATTTCAGTAAATCTTTACTGGTAGAAGCAGTTCAGTATTTTTTGCAGAGTTAATAAAATTTTTAAAAAAGATAAATCACTAATATGAAATTTGGCGTAGTAGTTTTTCCAGGAAGTAATTGCGATAGAGATATGATTGATGCCCTTAAAAATGATATGGGACAGCAAGTAATTGAACTTTGGCATAAAGACAAAGATCTTGGCAGGTTTAATACGGAAGATTGTATTGTATTGCCCGGTGGTTTTAGTTATGGGGATTATTTGCGTTGTGGAGCAATTGCTAAGTTTAGCCCGATGATGCAAAGTGTTATCGAGTTTGCTAAAAACGGTGGAAAAGTATTGGGTATTTGTAATGGTTTTCAAATTTTATGCGAAAGTGGATTGTTGCCTGGCATTTTATTAAGAAATAGCCATCAACAATTTGTATGTAAAAATGTTTTTATTAAAGAAGCTGCCGCAGATACCTGCGAAGTACTAAAAATTCCTGTAGCACATGGCGAAGGCAGATACTTTGCAGACGATAAAACACTGGAAGAATTGGAAATGCACCGGCAAATAATCTATCGGTATTGCGACGAAAAATGTGTTGTTACCGGCGAAAGTAATCCGAATGGAGCTATTCATAATATTGCAGGCATTTGCAATAAAGAAAGAAATGTGTATGGTATGATGCCGCATCCGGAAAGAGCCTGCAGTAACACATTGGGCAATGAAGATGGACGAAAAGTATTTGCCCACTTGTTTGGCATTAATTAAATAGAAAGCTGTACCAAATTAATTAACACTGTTTTACATCTTATTTATACATTTGGTTATTAAATTGCAATTAAAGTATTAAAAATTTATAATGAAAAAAATATTTGTTGCTATTTTATTTATTACGCTAGCAGCTACTTCTACTGCACAACAAAAAATTAGCTGGAATTTTTTTGCTAAAAAATTAGCTGGTAATAGCTACGAAATGCACATGACAGCCACGCCTCCATTAGGTTGGCATATTTATTCTCAAACAACGCCAGATGGCGGTCCGATACCTACAGAATTTAAATTTACTACCAATGCGTTGGTAACAGTACCCGTTACAAAACCAAAGGAATCAGGGAAATTGGTTACTTATTTTGATAAGAATTTTAAGGTAGATGTAAAATATTTTGAAGGGAAAGTTGATTTTGTAAAAACAATTACAGTAAAAGGCAAAATAAAAACCAATATTAGTGGCACGGTAGAATCTATGATTTGTAACGATAGAACCTGTATGCCCCCAACAACCGAAAAATTCAATATCGCATTAAATTAGAGGAATAAATAGTTGAGATGATAAAATGTAAATTATTGTTTATAGTGAGTTTCCTTTTGTCACTTACAATTACTGCACAGGATCAACCACCTGTGCAGTTTAATTTTGATAAGGTTGATAATGGGAAAGGAGAATTTATACTGAATATAACCGCAAAACCTACACCTGGAATAAAGCTTTTTTCTATTCAAAAAATTTCCGGTGTTCTCCCTGTAAATACAGTTATTAATTTTGATTCTTCCATAAAAAAATATTTACAGGATAGCCTTGTTGAAACTGGTAAACTGCAAATCGAAAAAGATCCTTCACTAGATAATGCAACCATAAAATTTTACACTGATTCTTTGCAATGGACACAAAAAATTAAATTAAGTCCGGGTGATAGTATAAGGATCATTGGTAACATCAATTACTATTATAAAAAAGGCGAAAGTGTAGAATCTGGGGAGAAAGGAATTTCTAAGCAGTTTGTTTACTTACAATCATCTGGAGCTACAACAATCAATCCTGCAATAGAAGGATCTTTTGAAAATAAATCTTGGATAATTTTATTGCTGTTAGGAATGGGAGCCGGGTTGCTGGCCTTTATTACTCCTTGTGTGTATGCGTTGGTGCCCGTTACGGTAAGCCTGTTTTTAAAGAGAAGCAAAACTGCTTTACAGGGTAGAAAAAATGTCTTATTTTATGCAGTTTCAATAATTCTTATTTATAGTGCTATTGGTGCATTGGCTTCAGTTGTACCAAAAACCTTTTGGAATAATTTATCTACGCACTGGATATTTAATTTGTTTTTGTTTTTAATGTTCCTGATTTTTGGACTTTCTTTTTTAGGAGCATTTGATATTAATTTGCCCTCCTCCTGGGCAAATAAATTAGATAGTAAATCAAATTCTAACAGTTATGCAGGTATATTTTTTATGGCATTTACACTGGTAGTGGTCTCTTTTAGCTGTACGGGTAATTTTGTTGCTTCAATATTAGGATTAGCGGGGGGCAAGGCTGGAAATCTTGGTCCGGTCAGTGGTATGTTTGGTTTTGGTTTTGGCCTGGCATTTCCATTTATAATTTTTGCTTTCTTCCCAAAACTATTGACGGTATTAACAAAAAGTGGCGGCTGGCAGAATGCATTGAAAGTAACGCTTGGATTTGTTGAACTTGCATTTGCCTTAAAATTTTTAAGCAATGTAGATGTAGCAAAAAATTTACGAATTTTAGATAGAGAAGTATTTATTGTTTTATGGGTAGTTATATTTTCCTTACTCGGATTTTATTTGTTAGGCAAATTAAAATTCAAACATGATAGTGAATTACCAAAAAATGATTGGGGATTGGAGTACATTCCAATTCCAAGGTTGTTGCTGGCAATTGCCTCATTGGCATTTTCCTTATACCTGATTCCAGGATTGTGGGGAGCACCATTAAATGCAGTGTCTGCCTTTGTTCCTGCTGCCGGAACACAGGATTTTATATTGTACAATCAAACGGATAAATCAGCATCCTTCAATAACACCACTTCATTTAACTCAGCTGCATTACCTCCGGTAAAATATGTGAAGCGCCTAAGTAATTACGAGCCATTGGCGGCAAAACAAAATAACTTAACTATATACTACGATTATATAGAAGCGTTGGCAGCGTCAAAAGTTTTGCATAAACCTGTAATGATTGATTTTACTGGTATTCAATGTGTAAACTGTAGAAAATTTGAAGCATCCATTTGGTCTGATAATGCGGTAATCTCAAAAATGAAAAATGATTTTATCATAGTTTCTTTATTCAGCGATTATGATGATGAGGAGTTGCCCGATAACGAAAAGTTTTTTTCTAAAGTTTTGAATGGAGAAGTAGTAACTGTTGGAGACAAAAATGAAGATCTTCAACAGCAACTTATTCAGGCTTCCGGGCAGCCAAATTATGTTTTTGTTGATAGTGGTGGTAAATTACTTGTTCCTGGAGGTTACGGTTACGATCCAACAAAAGGAGCTAAAGAATTTGCTTCCCATTTGGATACTGTGTTACAAATTTTTAAAAAGCGGTCTCCTTAATATTTTTCTTGTTTTAAATTATAAACCCCTTCAATTGAAGGGGTTTATAATTTAAAATGGGGATTACAGTGTTTTAAATTATAGTGCAATTTGTTTTTCTGCAATCATTTTACGCATGTTTATCAAACCATATCTCATACGCCCTAAAGCAGTATTGATGCTGCATTTGGTGAGATCTGCAATTTCTTTAAAACTTAAATCTGCATAGTGACGCATAATGATAACTTCACGCTGGTCTTCGGGTAGCATGTCAATCATTCTGCGAACTCTGTCATGGCTTTGGTTCTGCATCATACGATGTTCTGCACTTGGTTCTGAAAAATTCAGTACTTCAAAAATGTCACGGTCGTCACTTGTTTTAATGCTTGGACTGCGTTTAACTTTTCTGAAATGATCTACACAAAGATTGTGTGCAATACGGAGCGCCCAGGGTAAAAACTTACCTTCATCTGTATATCGACCGCCTTTAAGCGTATCAATAATACGGATAAACACATCCTGAAACAGATCTTCTGCCAGGTACTTGTCTTTAACAAGCAAATAAATGGAGGTGTAAATTCGATCCTTGTAGCGTGATACAAGTGCTGAAAGAGCGTCAGTATCTCCATCCATGTAAAGATGTACTAACTGCTGGTCGGTTAAATTAATTAGGCATTTCATAAACTTCTACAGTTTTTGTTGGTTTAGGACTTTTGTTTGGAAACCAATAAGAGAGAATT